>PMXH01000201.1 GCA_003165855.1 Acidobacteriaceae bacterium
TACTTGGGCGTGCGCGCGAAGGCGCTCTCCTTGCCGATGAGCGCCTCAATCACCGCTTTTGTGTTGGTGATGGTTAATCCGATGCCGAGCGCCATCAGAAATGGCAGATACAGCAGCGCCTTCGGCCAACTCTTGGGAAACAATTCGCGCTGCGATACCAGATAGAAACTTGAAATCGAAAACGTCGACGCCATAAACAGCGGCAGATCGATGAACAGCATCTGGAACCATCCCTGATAAAAGCGAATGATCATGGCCGGCAACATCAGCACCGAGAGCACAATCATCAGCGGATAGCTCAGGTTCGCTGTCAGGTGATACCAGGCTTCAATCTTGGTGTGCAGCGGCGCGTCGCTGCGCAGCACGCGGGGCAGGATCTTCTTTCCGGTTTGGATCAATCCCTTGGCCCAGCGCGCCTGCTGCGTTTTGAATGCGGTCATCTCCACCGGCAATTCGGCGGGACACTCCACATCCTGCAGGTAAATGAACTTCCATCCCTTGAGCTGAGCGCGGTAGGAGAGATCTGTGTCTTCGGTAAGCGTGTCGTGCTGCCAGCCACCCGCCTCGTCAATCGCCTGTCTCCGCCAGACGCCGGCCGTGCCGTTGAAGTTGAAGAAGACCCCGCTGCGCGCGCGTCCCGAGTGCTCGAGCACGAAATGTCCATCGAGCAGGATGGCTTCCACCTGCGTCAGAAATGAGTAGTTGCGGTTGATGTGCGTCCAGCGCGTCTGCACCATGCCGGTCTTCGGCTCGGTAAAGTGATGGATGGTGCACAGCAAAAAATCTTCCGGCGGAGTGAAATCCGCGTCGAAGATGGCGACGAACTCACCCTTCGCCGTCTTCAAGCCCTCGGCCAGCGCTCCCGCCTTGTAACCTTCGCGGTTGGTGCGGTGATGGTAGCTGATGGGATTTCCCAGCGCAGCGTAGCGTTCCACAAGATTACGCGCCACCTCGACGGTCTCGTCGGTGGAATCGTCGAGCACCTGAATGTCAAGTTTCTCCCTCGGATACTTCAGCTTGCAGATGGACTCCAGCAGCCGCTCGACCACATACTGCTCATTAAAAATGGGCAGTTGCACGGTCACGCGCGGAAAATCCTCGAAGTACGCAGCCGGTTCCGTGGTGCGCTTTTCCTTGTGCTTGTAATACAGATAAACCAGAATGTAGCGGTGCATGCCGTACCCGGCCAGCAGGATGAGCACAATGAAATACGGAATCAGCAGCATGCGATCGAATGCATCGGTATGGTACAAACCCTGAAAAGTCTTATCCAGCAGATGCTGGCGCAGATAGGGCAGAACGCCCTTGGGGGCGGCCCACGCGGCCAGCGAAGACAAGATGAGATTAGAACGCAGCAAGGGATGCGGTGAAAACCTTATTCTACCGGATTCGGCGGGAAGGTTCTTGTTGGCTCTGTACCTGGTTAGGAGGCGCTCTGACACTCATCGAATCACATGGATTCTCACGCCCACCTTGACCTTCTTCCATGCCTTTTCGGCGGTGTAAACCGGAACCTTGAGCGCTATCCCCAAGGCGAGACACGCACGGTCTCCCAGGGACAACCCAAGGTGCCGAGTCTGAGTCACCAGATCGCCGGCCATCCTGGCCTGTTCCTCATCAAACGGCAGCACTTCTCGAATCGGGCTGGTGGCGTCTTCCCATGCNNCGCATCGAGCACAGTCCTATTCACGTTTGGCAGCCTCGCGGCGTTCCGCGAGCAACTCATCCACCAGCGAGTTGCCCGGCTTTACATACTGCCGGGCCCGGCGTTGCGCCCGCTGGATGCGGCGCTGTTGGGTCGTGATGCGCAATTCGTCGTCTTCGATCCGCAGCACGACTTCGTCTCCAACCTCAATACCAAGGGCCTTCCGAAAGGAAGATGGGATCACAACCCGGCCGTTCTCGTTCACACGCGTTCGAACTTCTTCCGCCATGGCACCCTCCAGCTAGAATGACGTAATCGTAGCATAGTGTCACACAATCTGCTTCGTGCCCATAGTTTGGAATCAAGACATTTGCCGCTAACGCGCTCTTAGCGCCGCGTCGCCCAAGCCAAGCCATCTGGATCGTGACCGGCCTCGATGCGGCCAACCACTTCCAGAGAATGCAGATCGATGACGGCGACATAACCATCCGGAGAACACGCTACGAAGGCTTGCGCTCCATCAGGCTGCATAACGATGCCGGCCGCGCCGTGTCCAACCGCGATTCGTTTGACCGTCTTGCGAGTCGCCGTGTCGATGACCGTTACGTCTGAACCTCGCAAAGTAGAGACGAACGCAAGCTTCCCGTCGGGCGTGAACTTCAGCCGGTTCGCACTGCCAACATCGGCCCCAAGCGTCTGCGTAACCTGCTTAGTCGCAACCTCGATGATGGAAACGGTTCCGTCCCCCGCGTTGGCTACCCAGATTTCCTTGCCGTCAGGAGAAACATCAAAGCCTTCAGACCCGCTGCCAACGCGGACTACCGTCTCATTCCAGTCTCCTCCGAAAGAGCCCGGCGGACCGTTTGAACCGTGACCGCCGACGGTCTTCTCGATCATGCTCACCGTTCCGGAGCTGACGTTGGTAGTAACGATCAGCCTCATGTCCGGCGAGACATAGATCATGTGCGTCCTGTTCTGACCCGTGCCTAGGATACAGTCGACGCTCTTGGTCGACGGATTGTAGCTGCCAATTGCCTTGGCGGCTTCCGCGGTGAACCACACCTTTCCGCCAGTGAAATCCAATCCATGCGGACCGCGCAAAGGTCCAAGGTCAACGGCAGGCAACGCTTTTTGCGCCACCAGATCCACGACCGCAAGCGTGTTATACGCGCCAGAGCCGTAGTTCGACACATAGGCGGTCTTGCCATCGCTGGATGCGATGACTTCATGGGGATCATTGCCAACCGGTATCCGCGCGATCACCCGCAAGCTGGAAGGATCAACCATGAGGAGCAGGTTGTCGTGTTTGGCGAGTACCAGCAGAGTATTCGCCGGTGTGTCCGCGGCCCGAACCAGGCTGGAGCCGAGCATGCCGATGAGCAGAACGAGGGAAGTCAACGCGGCTTTCATAATCCGAAAGCATACGCCATCGCAGCCGGAAGCGGCTCAGAAGGAGCCGGAGCTACGGCTCGTCTTCGACGGCGGGAATCGTCTTGAGCTGCACGCGCGCGCGATCCGCTTCGTTCACGTGCAGCGCTTTGCCCTGGCCCTCGCAGCCTCTGAGAAATTCGGCATTGTAGTAGGCCTCGCCATCGACGCTCTCCCAGGCGAAAAGCGTGTAGTCGCCGGGAGGCAGACCACGCAGAGTGAAGTGTCCGCTTTGATCGGTGAGCACTTTGCGATAGCGGTCCGGATGGCTGCGGAAGCGCGCTTCGGGCACAGCGACGACTACCGCGTCGGCGACGGGTTCATCCTTCTCAACTCCATCCTTCTGACTGGTGGCCACGCCCTCAGCCATGCCTCCATTGGCACTCGCAACAAGATCAAGCGCGGTGGTGCCGCCACTCACAGTGAAGCCAGAGTCCAACACGTCGCGCCCGCCCGCGGCCGCAGACTTCAGAAACCAATCCGGCATCGCGCTGGCATCGGAGATCTGAACGGAATAGCGTCCGGCCGGCACGTTCGCCCAGGCAAAGCTGCCGTCGGCGCTGACGTGGGCCAGCGTCGAGAAGCCGTCTCCCACGGTGTAAGCGCCGAGCACGTCGTCATCGCCATCGGCGGAACGCAGCAGCAGGAACATCTGGCTGGGATCGGGCCGGGCGCCGCGGCTCCACTCCATACGAAGGCGGCCACGAATCGAGCCGCCGGTTTGAGGCGCGAGCCGCAGACCTTCCACGTTCTCCGACGTGACCTGCAAATTCTGACGCGCCATCATGGGCACGGCAACGTTATCCACCGTGGCGAGAATTGTGTAGGCTCCGGGAGAAACGTCGCGAATTTCGAAGCTGCCGTCCTTGTGCATCTCTGCGCCGTTCAGCACCAGACTGAAATCCTTGGATTGCAGCATGATCGCCGCGCTAGAACCGGGCGGCAGATTTACCACCGAGCCGCGGATGGTCAAGCTGGGGCTGGGCGTCAGCGAGAAATTCACGGGGAAGTCGTCGCCAGCATGCAACTGGATCGGCGCAGCCTGGCTGCGATCTCTGGTGCCGGGATAGTAAGTGGTCTGGTAGGCGGCGGGAGCGGGCTTGTCGGAAGGCGCTCCGCTGCTGGGCTTCGCCGCGGGCGGGTTGCTGGCGCCTTCGATCAGACTTCTGAAGTCAGGCGGCGGCGTCGCCGAAACAAAGTAGTTGCCTGCGGAGAGGCCTGCGATGCGGTATTCGCCTAAGTCGTTCGTCCGCTCGGCCCCGGCCTGTTCCCAGTGGCTGCGCCCCGAAACAAAGGTTTGGCGCAGGACGGCGACTTGCGCCTCGGGTAAGGGATCGCCGTCTTCGTCGGTGATGCGGCCTTCGACTACCGCCGCGGCCTGCAGACGAATGACTAGGTCTTTCAGGTCCTGGCCTGCCGTGAGCGTGATCACGCGACCGTCGGTGCGGTGGTGGTGCTTGTCGATTTCCTGCAAGCCGCTGCGCTCCACAACNNTCGGCGATGAGTTCGATGAGCGCCTTCTTCACGGGCTCGCTGCCGGGATCTTTGGAGACGACTCCGCTGAGCGTGGGCTGCGCGTGAGTCGAGGTTTGCGCGGTGGATGAAGGCGGGCTCTGTGCCGAAAGCGTGGCGGCTGCCACGACGACGAGCCACAACAGTGCTGCGGGAGAAACCTTCATCTTGTCTAACGCGGGAGGCCTTGGGAGTACGTCGAGTCTTGATCGGCGGGGNNAGTTACGCTCTTAGGGCCTGGCTAAAATACTGAAAATAAAGGATTTGCGCGCAAAATCTTGCATTCACGGGACTTATCCGATTGCTATTCAGATTGTCAAAGATCGAATGATGCCCAGAGCCGACTCAGCGCTGCCCGGGTTTATTATCATTGGCTGACGTCCCTGTGGATGGCAAGGTTGGACGTCACAAGGTTCGCTGTGGAAATCCCCCGTGTTTAACGACGAAGAACGGCGGGCCGCCCGAAGCCTGTTCCAAAACAAAACTCTACTTGAATAAATGCACGATGGAGGCCTGAATCCTTGTCACAACTGAAGTAAGCTCCGATTCGTGGGCCTGTGGTGTAACGGCAGCACAGTTCCTTGCCAAGGTACGGGTGAGGGTTCGAATCCCTCCAGGTCCATTCCTCTTTGATGGAGGATGTCTCTCAGGGACGGTGGAGGGTTAGCAGGGCAGGGTGCGGCCCTCCTGAAAGTAACTTGATTTGCAGCCGGATTGCTTCGATAATAATAACGTTACCTTGGCAGGGAACAAGTTATTGGCTGTCGCAACGGCCTCGGGAATTTCCGGGGCCGTTTGCATTTTTGGGCTCAGTTCAAAGTTACGTCAAAATCAAAGGCAACGGACAG
>PMXH01000498.1 GCA_003165855.1 Acidobacteriaceae bacterium
CAGGAGCCCAGCGGATACATTCCGAGATCGATGGCGTAATTCCACGTCGAGAGCCGGGTGAAGTGGCGGATGATTTCGATCTCGCTCACCTCGGGCATATCGCCGAGATCCTTGCGCTCTTGCTTGCCGAGCAATTTCGCCGTATCTATTTCCGGGACATCGAGCGGCGGCAGCTTCCACGCCGCTTTGCCGGGCGACGACTTCTCGAAAATCAATCCTTCGTTCTGGCTGATGTGACGCGTGGCTTTGCGGGTGATGTGCTTCGTCGTCATCTCACCACCTCCTGCTCGACTTCTTTCATAGTTTGAACCGAGCGTTCGCTTTCGGCGACGAGGCCGACTGCGGTATCGATCATGGAGCGTGTCGTCAATTCGGTGCAGCACCAGAGCGCCGCGTGGCCTAGTTCGGGATAGAACTTCTTCAACGGAAATCCGCCGACAATTTTGTGTCCCAGCAGACGCGAGTTGATGGCGTAAGGATCTTCGCTGGTCTCAACGACGAACTCGTTGAATCGCGGCGCGCCCGCGAACAGCACTTTGGCATGTTTGCTGAACTGGTCGACGGCGTAAGCTGCCTTCGCCAGGTTCTGCTTCGCCAGTTCCCGCAAGCCGACCTTGCCGTACACAGTCATAAAGATGTTCACCATCAGCGCTACCAGCGCCTGATTGGTGCAGATGTTCGAAGTCGCTTTCTCGCGGCGGATGTGCTGCTCGCGCGTTGCCAGCGTCAGCACGAAACCGCGCTTGCCGTTTTTGTCGACGGTCTGGCCCACCAGGCGTCCTGGCATTTGTCTTACGAATTTCTCTTTGGTGGCGAGCACGCCGCAGTAGGGACCGCCGAATCCTAGGGGCACTCCGAACGACTGCGCTTCCATGGCTACGATGTCGGCTTGGCGCGGCGGTTCGACAATGCCTAGCGACACGGCTTCGGCGATCGAGACAATCAGCAGCGCTCCGCGTTTGTGCGCGATCTCGGCAATCGCCTCGACGTCTTCAATCGTGCCAAAGAAATTCGGCGACTGAATCAGGACGCACGCGGTATCGTCGCCCACAGCCGTTTCGAGTTCCTTCAGATCGATCTGCCCCGAGTCGGTGAAGGAGACCATCCGCAGCGGAATCGCCTGGTGCGTCGCGTAGGTGTGGAGCACATCCCGATATTCGGGATGCAGGCTGCGCGCGATGACGCCCGAATGCCTGCCCGTGATGCGAACCGCCATCATCACGGCCTCGGCGGCGCCCGTCGAGCCGTCGTACATCGAGGCATTCGCCAGGTCCATGCCGGTGAGTTCCGAGATCATCGTCTGGAACTCGAAGATGGCCTGCAGCGTGCCTTGGGCGAACTCCGCCTGGTACGGGGTGTAGGACGTGAGGAACTCGCCGCGTTGCACCAGCGCGTCGATTACGACCGGCCGGTAGTGGAAGTAAGCTCCGGCTCCGAGAAAACTGGTGTAGCCTTCGCCGTTTTCTTTGGCCCGTTGCTTGAACCAGTCCACGATTTCCGACTCGGCCATTTGCCGCGGGATGGCGAGATCGCGCGTCAGACGGCATTCAGCCGGAATCGGCGAGAAAAGATCATCCACGGAATGGATCCCGATCGCCTTCAGCATGGCGGCGCGATCGGCGGGAGATTTAGGTAGGTATCTCATAAGAACTTTCGTTAGATGTAATAGAGACTGAAACGATTGCAGAGGTCAGAAGTCAGATTGCAGAAGTAAAACCACCGCTTCCAGCGGTATTAGTGGGGCCAAGGGGTTCACTTCTGCAATCTGCAATCTGACCTCTGCAATGTTTTTCAGTGTGCCGCCTCTTCGCTCACAAACTTTTCATAGTCGGCCGCCGAAAGCAGCGCATTCAACTCTGCTGGGTCCTTCACCTTGATCTTGACCATCCAGGCCCCGTGCGCATCTTTGTTTACCTTCTCCGGGGCCGTGGCCAGATCTTCATTCACGGTAGTCACGGTACCGGAAACCGGAGCGAACAAATCGGAGACGGCCTTGACTGACTCCACCGTGCCGAAGGGCTTGCCCGTGGTGATCTCCGTGCCCGCCTTGGGCAGTTCGACGAACACGATGTCGCCGAGCGACTCCTGGGCGTGGTCCGTGATGCCGATTGTGCCATCGGCGGTGATCCACTCATGTTCTTTTGTATATTTGCGGTCGGTTGGGTAAGGCATATCAGCTCTTGGCTCCTGGCTATTCGCTGCTCGCTTGTCGCTATTCGCTTTTCGCTGCTTTTTTCGGACGCTTATAAAACGGCGTCGGTACCACTTTTGCTTTCACGCCTTGTCCGCGGATTTCTACTTTCACTGTAGTTCCAAACGCAGCTTGCGCGGGCGGAACGTAGGCTAACGCAATATTCTTCTTCAGGAACGGCGCCGGCGAACCGCTGGTGACATAGCCGATCTCGCGTCCACTCTCGTCCAGAACCTTGTAGCCGTCGCGGGCGATGCCCCGATCGACCATCTCGAGGCCGACCAGCGTTTTCTTCACGCCTTCGGCTTTCGCCTTCTCCAGTGCCGCGCGACCGATGAAGTCCGGCTTCTCCATCTTGCAGAAACGATCCAGGCCCGCTTCCCACACATTGATCGTGTCCGAGATTTCGTGTCCGTAGAGCGGGAGCTTGCCTTCGAGGCGAAGCGTGTTGCGCGCACCCAGTCCGCAGGGGACAGCGCCAAACTCTTTTCCCGCCGCCAGAATCTCGTGCCAGACCCGCGCGCTGGTCGCTTCGTCCGGTGGGATGTAAATCTCGAACCCGTCTTCGGCCGTGTAACCGGTGCGGCCCATCAAGATATTCTTCAGGCCGCATACCGTCCCGCGCGTGACCCAGTAGAACTTCACCACGCTCAGGTCGGCGTCGGTCAACTTTTGCAGCACGTCGACGCCCTTCGGGCCCTGAATCGCAATCTGGGTGAAGTCGTCGGAGAGATGCTCGACTTTGCAATCAAACTGGCACGTGTTGTCGCGGACCCAGTTGAAATCTTTCTCGCGCGTGCCCGCGTTAATCACCAGCAGGTACTCGTCTTCGCCGAGCCGGTGGACAATCACATCGTCAACGAATGTCCCTTGCGGATAGAGCAACGCCGAATATTGCGCCTGCCCAATCGCCAGCCGTGACGCGTCATTCATCGAGATATGCTGCACGGCGGCCAGCGCTTCACGACCGGCCAAGCGAATATCCCCCATGTGGCTGACGTCAAAAATGCCGACGCCGGTGCGGACCGCCATGTGCTCGTTGACTATGCCGCAGCCGATCGACGCGGGATATTCGACGGGCATGTCCCAGCCGTTGAACTCCACCATCTTTGCGCCCATCTGGCGATGGACGGCGTTCAGCGCGGTCTTGCGGACGTTTTTTGGGACTACGGGCGGAGTGGCTTCGACGACGGACAAGAAGAGCCTCGCTCAGACAGTGGCTGGGGCTGCCGGAATCCGGAACTGACTAACTTAACACCCGGGCGGGAAGGGCGGCAAATCGTGATTGTGGAATTGGGAGAACCGATTGGGATCGACGACGCTGCGCTCTCGTGACGAGGGATGAGCAGCGTGCTCGCCGCGGGCGTGACTTCGGTTACGTTCCTTCCCTGCCCCTGCCGCACTAAACTCCAACCATGTCCTCCAGACCAGGGGTAAGCCGCATCGTCTGCGCCCAATGCGAGCGAACGGAAGCGGGTTGCGGATGCGAAAAATACTGCGTGTACTGCCAGTCTCAACTCGACGTGCGGCTCTGTGTTGACGGGCTCTATTACTGCGAAGCCTGCCGCACCGCCTGCGACTACAAAACGGCGGACTGAGCGCGTCCTTCAGGGGCTATAGCCGACATTCTCTGTGGCTTTGAGCGGCACGGCTGAGAGGCTGCGGAAAAAGTAAACTTCCGCTGCCCAGCCCCTAAAGAGACTGTGTGAGAATTGGGTCGTCCCTCCGGGACTTGGATCATTTTCCCCACTTTACCCACCGCTAAAGCGGTGGGCTAAGTTGGGTCGCCCCTCCGGGGCTGGTATTGCGGATGCTTCGTTCCACCGAGTTAACCAAAACAAGTTCTCACGCACACTCTAAAGCGGCAGCTGAAGCCGAAACCATTTTCGGCGACTTGTGGTATGCCTGAGGGCATACCCTGATACGAAACCCAAGTCTGCCTCAGCCTGTCGACGTCTAACAGCGCCTCAAATTACCACCGCCTCTTTGTACTCCCCGTACACCTTGCGCATCGCGTCTGAAATTTCTCCGACCGTGGCGTTTGCCTCTACTGCCGCCAGTATTCGCGGCATTAGATTGTCTCCCGAGCGGGCCGTGTCTTCGACCTCCTGGACCGCGGCCTTCCAGGTCTCGGGGTCGCGCTTGGCACGCACTGCCCGCAACCGCTCCACCTGTTTCGGTTCCAGCGCCGGGTCAATCCGCAGGATCGGCACCGCGTGCTCGTGCTCCATATGGAACCGGTTCACGCCGACCACCACCGCCTCCAGTCGATCAACCGCCTGCTGATATTCGTAGGCTGCGTTCTGGATTTCCTGCTGCACGTATCCGCGTTCGATGGCCTTGAGCATGCCGCCCATGGCTTCGATTTTTTCCAGGTAGTCGACGGCTCGCTTTTCGATTTCGCTGGTCAGCGCTTCGACGTAATACGATCCGGCCAGCGGATCGACGGTCTGCGGCGCGCCTGACTCGAACGCGATCACCTGCTGCGTGCGCAGCGCGATCCGCGCCGCGTCCTCAGTGGGCAGGGCCAGGGCCTCGTCGAAACCATCGGTGTGCAGCGACTGCGTGCAGCCCAGGACCGCGGCTAGCGCCTGGAGAGCGACGCGGGCGATGTTGTTCTTCGGCTGCTGCGCGGTGAGCGAGACGCCCGCCGTCTGCGTGTGGAAGCGCATCCACGTAGAGCGAGGGTTCTTCGCGCTGAAGCGCTCCGTCATCACCCGATACCAAATCTTGCGCGCGGCGCGATACTTGGCGATCTCCTCGAAGAAGTCGTTGTGCGCGTTGAAGAAAAAACTGAGACGTGGACCGAAATCGTCCACTTCCAGTCCACGCCGCCGCGCCCACTCCACGTATTCCACGCCGTCGTACAAGGTAAACGCCAGTTCCTGCAGAGCCGTCGAACCGGCCTCGCGAATGTGGTATCCGCTGATGGAAATTGTGTTGAAGCGGGGTGTGAATTTCGATCCGAACTCGAAGGTGTCGATCACCAGGCGCATCGAGGGCGCCGGGGGATAGATATATTCTTTTTGTGCGATGTATTCCTTGAGAATGTCGTTCTGAATCGTGCCGGAGATCTTCTTCCAGTCCGCACCTTGTTTTTCCGCCACGACCAAGTACATCGCCCACAATACCGATGCGGGCGAATTGATCGTCATCGAGACCGTGGTCTTTTCCAAGTCGATGCCGCCGAAAAGAATTTCCATGTCCTCGAGCGAATCGATGGCGACGCCGCACTTGCCCACTTCGCCTTCGCTGGCTGCATGGTCAGAGTCGTAGCCCATCAGCGTAGGCAAATCGAATGCGACGGAGAGACCGTTGCCGCCGTGCTCGAGCAAGTATTTGTAGCGCTGGTTGGTTTCTTCGGGCGATGCAAAGCCGGAGAACTGCCGCATGGTGTAGAGCTTGCCGCGATATCCGGTTGCGTGAATGCCGCGCGTGAACGGCGCCTGCCCGGGGTAGCCGAGATATTTTTCCTCGCTCCAATCTGCGGGAAGGTCGGCCTGGGTGTAGAGGCGGCGAACGGGGACGCCGGAAATTGTCGTAAAGCGGGCGTGGCCGTTGTCGTCGAGATTCACTCCGGTGGGCGCACCGATCGGCCGCTCGGAAAATTTTTGAAGCGTGGGCGCAAGCGTCTCCTCCGCCCAGTTCTTTTCAGCGGCGGAGGGATGGCGGTTTTCAAAAACGTCGGAGATGGGACTTTCCGCAACTTGCGGTTTGGGCGGTTTCTTTTCCATACGAACCCCAGTGTTCTGTTGTGATGATAGGGAAGCGTGGGCTGGTGGGCAAGGTGACTTTGTGCCGGTCAAACGACCGGTCGGTTAGCAACTACAAGATCTTAACCACAGAGGACACAGGGGAACACAGAGTTTTTTCGCCGATTATCGGTTGGCTTCCGGAGTATTCTTGCGCGACAATTCCCACGCCTTGGCGTACTTCCAGGAAACGTAAACCGCGTGGTAGAGGTGCAGCAGCAGGCCCTCGCGTCCATCGAGGAAGCCGAGGCGGAAGAAGTAGTTGTAGACGAACGTTGCGAGCGGCCGCAGAACGATGTTGATGACGCTGAACCGGACCTTGCCGTTGGCTTTGCCGACGACCATCTCTGCACCTAGCGACGAGTAGCGGTTCATGTGCTCGATGTAGTCGGAGAGGGTGGGGTAGGAGTGGTGGATGAGCGGAGCTTTCAGTTCCTCGACTCTGCCGGTTACCTGAACGCTCTCGTGGACCGGTCGCATAGCAAAGCGTCCATTGCCTTTACGGAAGAGGCGAATTTTCCGGTCTGGCCAGAAGCCACCGTGCCTTATCGGCTTCTGCAAAAAGAGATTTTGCCGTGGTATGGAAAATGCATCGACGAACACCGGACTGTCCGGTGGCTGTTCCAGGCGCAGTAGACCCTGCCTGCCGAGAGCACTTCCGATCTCCTTCAGGAGTTCTGGACTCACGGCCTCGTCGGCGTCAAGGCTCAAGATCCAGCTACCTGTGGCCTTATCGATCGCGGAGTTCTTCTGTGCGGCGTAGCCTTTCCATTCCTCGACAAAGACTTTCGCCCCGAATGACTTTGCGATCTCGATCGTCCGATCGGTGGATCCGGAGTCGACAATAATTAGTTCCTCGTCATTCCGTCTACCTTCTGAATAGAGACGGGGGGTGATGCTTTTGAGGGTGTTGCCGAGGTTGGCTTCTTCGTTGTGCGTGATGATGACGACAGACAGGGTCACGAGAGGAAGGATACAACGTCGAGCCATAGGCGGAGAATTGACGGCGCAGCGTCTCCCTTGAGCACGGCATTTCGCGGCGTGCAGCCTAAGTGCGTCGTCTTCTTGTAAAGCATCTCCGATCCAGTTTATGACGATGGCGGTTGGGAGGGTGGCGTCTGAACTGGAGCAGGCTGCCCCCGAGGGTTCGTCTCCTGACGGGGCGCGACGTAGGGCACCTGCGGCAGGTGCGTAACTTGGCCGCGCGTGGCGTCGGCGACGTCGATGCCGGTGTGATCCAGCAGCAATCCCGTGGCGCGGTCGAGTTCGACGCGCGATTTCTCATAAGCCGCCTTGGCGGAGACCAGATTCGATTCCGATGTGGTCAGGACGGAAGCATCCTGCAGGATGGCGGTTGTGGTGGTGAGTCCGACTTTCAGTTTTTGCTGGTCGGCGTCGAGAGTCTGGCGTGAGAAGTCGACCGCATACTGGGCGGCCTGCACGGCGGCGCGATTCTGTCTCACGTCAAATTGTGCGTTGCGGACTTCGATGCGCACCTGATTCTCCAACTGGTGTAGGCGAACTTGCGCCTGGCGGTATTCCAGTTCCGCGCGCACCTGGTTGGCCTGCGCTTCGCGATTGCGCAGCGGGATGGTCAGCGAGAGTCCGATACCCTTGTCGGGAGCGGTGCCATTGAAGAGCTGGTTCAGTGTGCCGCCGTAGCCGACGGGGCCGCCGTTGACAAAGGGAGGCGGCGCGTTCGAGCTGCTGAAGCAGCTGGAGACGGCGGGATTACAAGGGGGTGTAAGTACTGCGGGATTGACGTTGCCACCCACCCCTGATCCGCTGTAGTAAGCAAAAGCATCGAGCGAGGGCAGCATGGCGTTGCGAACCGCTTTGCTGCTGAGGTCGCGGGAGTTAAGATCGATGCGCGACTCCACCAATTCGGCACGGTGTTCGAGAGCCTGGTTGATCAGATCCTGCGTAGGGACGACCGCTTCCTCCTGCGGAATCTGCATGGTCGAGGTGGGAATCACGTCGGCTTCGGCCAGCGTGGGATCTTCAATGCTGCGGCTGAGCGCGTTCTTCACCAGCAGCTTTTCCAGTTCCAGATTGTTCTGCGCCAGGATCAGATTCTGCTGGTTGGTCGAGACCGTGCTCTGTGCGCTCACTACCTGAATGGGCGGAACGGTGCCGACCTTTGCCTGCTGCCTGGAATCGTCCAGCGCCTTCTGCGCATAGGTGAGCGCTTCCTGCTGCACGCGCACGTTTTCGTAGGCATAGACCAGGTCCCAATACATATCTTCGATCTGGTCCACGGTGGTGATGATTTGCAGGCGAAAGGCAACGTCGGAAATCTCGCGGTTGTTTTTGGCAATGCGAATGAACCGAGTGTTGGGAAGAGAACCAAAACCCTGCA
Organism: Acidobacteriaceae bacterium; assembly: GCA_003165855.1. GTDB lineage: Bacteria > Acidobacteriota > Terriglobia > Terriglobales > Acidobacteriaceae > Sulfotelmatobacter. The sequence goes on from PMXH01000498.1 coordinate 8,303, forward strand.
GCAGATTCTGCGTGACGCGGACCTGGAAGTTCGAACTGATGCCTGGGCTTAACAAGCTGATGGGACTATTGGTCGCGAAGTGGGTGTTATTGAATCCGGCGTTGAGAGTTGTGCCCCACTCAAATCCCTGGGTGTAGGCGAAATCAGCAGTATAGGTGTTCTGGGAAAGTATGGGCACGCTGTCTGTGCTGGTGGATTCCGTGTCGCTTCTGTCGAGCTGCAGCGTGCTGGTGACGACCGGGTCGAAGCTGGTGATGGTCGAGCCAATACCGAGCGTGGAACTGACCAACCCATTGGTTCCTGTGCCCACGCCGCTGGGGGCGACGGTGGTGCCACCGGTGCCGGAGCCAACCGTTCCTCCCAGGCCGCCCACGCCGCCGCCGGGCGTGTTCTGCACAATGCCGGCGTTGACGCCGAGAATGTTGGCACCCGATTTGGCGCGCAGGTAATCCGTGTCAGCAATGTTCAGGTTGTAGCGTGCGATGTCGAGATCGAGATTGTTCTCCAGCGCGAGCGCGACAGCGTCATCGATGGAGAGATAGATTTTGCCGTCGCGCATGACGGAGTCGATGCGGGGCGAATTGCCCAAGTTTGGCTGCGCCACCTCCTGCGGCCGGTAGGGTTGCAGGAAATGAGGAAAGGCGGAGCGCGGCTTGGAGTAATCCTGCAAATGAACCGTCTGCGGCTGTGTGGGAACCGGCACACTCTGAGGCGTCGGAGTCGCGGGCACATCCTGCGCGTGCAGGACCACCGGTAACTGCGGGCAGGCCAGCATGGCAAACGCCATCCACAGCAGGGCAGACCACGAGATAGCGGCGGTCAGTCGGGATAAGGACAAGAACATGTTTCGTCTCCTTGAGTAGGAAGGGGCGTGCGTCATGCGTAAGGCACTTGATAGATTTCGAAAGTCGAATGCGGCAAACATGGAAGCGTCTCTCCATCTTAGCGGGACGGAGCGAGCGGAGCGGGCGCAGATTGTAAAGAATTGTTAGGCAAGAAATAAGGCGCGGCTTGTGGCCGCGCCTGCTTTGGTTGAGCAACATCCTATTGAGGCTGCTGCGGAGCGGCGGTCTGCGGGGTCGGCGGGGCCACGGAGGGCAGTTCCTTGCGCGGCGCGATGTAGGGCACGCTGGGCATACGGTTGACCCGGCCTTTCGCTGCATCGTCGATGCTGATACCGGCATGGTCGAGCGTGACGCCGGTCGCGCGGTCGAGTTCGATGCGCGATTTCTCGTAGGCCGCCATGGCCGACATCAAAGTGGACTCCGACGTGGCCAGCCCGCTCTGGGTTTGCAGGACCAAGGTCGTAGTCGAGGTTCCGAACTGATATTTCTTCTGTTCGGCATCCAGCGACTGCTTGGCATAGTCAACGGCAGCCTGAGCGGAAACTACGCTGGCGCGGTTCTGTTCGACTCCAAACTGAGCGTTGCGCACTTCGATGCTGATCTGGTTTTCGATTTGCTGCAAGCGCATCTGGGCTTGCTGGTATTCCAGTTCCGAGCGGATCTGTACCGCCTGGGCGGCGCGGTTACGCAGGGGAATATTCAGGGTTACGCCGACACCCTTGTCTGACGCGGTGGAGTTGATCAGTTGGTTGAGCGTGCCGCCGTAGCCGGTGGTGGTGGCAATGGGAATGAAGACCTGGCCTCCGGCGGATTCGTTCGGCCCTGCGCAAAAACCTTCGGCCTGCTCGGTCACCGGCTGATTCGCACACAAGTTCGTGGGGTTCTGCGAACCTCCCAGTCCGGTGCCACCATAGTAGGCAAAGAGATCCAGCGTCGGCAGCAGCGCGTTGCGCACTGCTCTATTGCTGATCTCCGTTGTATTGAGCTGAATACGTGACTCTACCAAATCGGCACGATGGCGAAGAGCATCCGCGATCAGGTCCTGCGTGGGCTGGATTGGTTCACTCGCTGGAAGTTCCATGGTAGAAGTTGGAATTACATCGGCGGCCGCGAAAATCTGATCGCGCAGGGTGCGGCTGAGGGCGTTCTTCATGAGCAACTGCTCGAGCTGCAAGTTCGTCAGGGCAATTGTCAGGGCTTGTTGGTCCTGCGCGACAGTGCTTTGTGCACGAACCGTTTCGATGGGAGCTAGGCTGCCGATTTCCACTTGTTTCTTGGTATCGGAGAGCGTTTTGTCTGCGAAAGCCAGCGATTCCTTCTGCACGCGAGCGTTCTCGTATGCGTAGACCAGATCCCAGTACATGGTCTGAATCTGGTTCACCGTCGTAATCACCTGGAGCCGGAACGCCACGTCGGAAAGTTCACGATCGTTCTTTGCGATGCTGATGAATCGATTGTTGGCCGCAAGGCCGAACCCCTGGAGCAGATGCTGCGTGAGTTGGAACTTGAAGCCGGAGTTGAGCTGTGGGCTTAATGGACTGAACGGTGCGTTCCCGGTCGTAACGCGGGTGTTGTTAAAGCCCACCAACAGGTTCGTGCCCCAGGAGAATCCCTGCAGGTAAGAAAAGCTGCCGGTCGTGGTGTTCTGAGGCGACTCAGGACTGAAGGTGCTGCTCGGGAGGATATGGAAACGGTCCTCCTGCAGCGTGCCGGTGAGAACCGGATCGAAGCTGGTGATGAGCGACCCGAGTCCGAGCGTGGACCCGACTAATCCGCCCGCGCCTGCCCCTGCGCCGCCCGCACCGAGAGTCGTGCCTCCGGTGCCGGAGCCGACCTGGCCGCCGAGTCCGCCGATGCCGCCTCCAGGTGTGTTCTGCACCACGCCGGTATTCACGCCGAGGGTCTGAGCGCCGGCCTTGGCGCGCAGGATATCGGTATCGGCGATGTTCAGGTTGTAGCGCGCGATGGCGATATCGAGATTGTTCTCCAGCGCCAGCGCGATGGCATCGTCGAGCGAAAGATACAGCTTGCCGTCGCGCATCAACGAGTCGATGCGCGCGGTGTTGGCCAAGTTCGGCGCCGCCAGGTGCCGCGCCGTGTAAGGCCCGATCGGGTTGGGAAAATGCGATACCGGCTGGGAATAATTCAAGACGGGAAGCGGCCGCGTTTCCGGCGTATTCTGCGGGACGGGCGCGGCGGGCGGCTCTTGCGCCCAGCATGCGACAGTCAGGGTTACGAACAGGATTGCGGCGGCGGTCGGCCGGATGTTTGAGCCTAAGCGTGCGAATGGCATCTACTCATCTCCGTTCAGTTAAGACCAGTTCAGATTAAGACCAGCTCAGTAGGTCCAGTTCATTAAGACGCTGCAACTAAGAGACTTGGATGTAACGTGAGACAGCCGGAATCATCCAAAATGAAAGTTAGTCAATCAAAGTTAGCCAATCATTGATACCCAAACATGGATACGCAACCGGCGGTCGCGGGGTTCCCGAAAAGCTCCTGAAAAGCGGGAGCGAGACGAAAGTTTGGTGAAGCCCATTAGTATATCCGACGCCGCGGCTCCTCTTTCGAGGGCTCCGGACAGGTGGAACTGATAAAGTGCTGGCGATGGACGAGTGTTTCCCACAGAACCGAATCACTGGACCGGTCGGAAAGCCCCGACGCATGAAATGACTTGGATGAAGCGGCGCGGCTGGGGGACTCGCGGCGGCAACAATTAAAAGATCGCATGCGCAATCTCAAACTGATTCTCTCCTATGACGGATCGGATTTTTCGGGCTGGCAAGTGCAGCCCGATGCCCTGACCGTGCAGGGCACACTTGCCTCAGCCATTGGACGAATCACCGGCGAAAAGGTATTGCCGCAGGGCTCAGGGAGGACGGACGCGGGCGTGCATGCGCTGGCCCAGGTGGTGACATTTGTCACGGAGTCCTCGGTGCCGACGGGGAATTTTGTGAAGGCGCTGAACGATATTTTGCCGGCGTCGGTGAGGGTGCTGGACGTGGAAGAGACTGCGGCCGACTTTCATGCGCGTAAGTCGGCGCGGGGGAAAACTTATCGCTACCGGATTTACCGGGCGGCGATTTGTCCGCCGTTTCTCGCCAGGTACGTGTGGCATTATCCTTTTCCGCTGAATGAGCTCACGATGGCCCAGGCGGCGGAGTTGGTGGTGGGCGAACACGATTTCACTTCGTTCGCGGCGGTCGATCCGGAGCGGGGACGCGAAGGTGCGCCGGTTTCGAATCTGCGGCGGATCTTCTCTTCGAACTGGGAGTGCTTGGGGGATGAATTCGTCTATACAGTGCGAGGATCGGGGTTTCTGCACCACATGGTGAGAAATCTGGTAGGGACGTTCCTTCTCGTGGGCAAAGGGACGTTGCAGGCGGAGGATGTTACGCGGATACTGGAGGCGCGTAACCGATCGGCTGCGGGGGCAACCGCGCCGGCGAGCGGCCTTTACTTGGTGGAAGTGGAGTATTAGCGGAATTGTGTCAGTCTTGGCTATCGATCTCCAAGTCGCAGTGCGAAGAGTGTCGTCGGTAAATCCGGCGACCGGCGAAGTCTTGCGCGAGTTGGAATGCGCGGGCGAGAGTGAAGTTCTGGCGGCGGTCGCACGGGCCCGCGCCGCACAAGGGGCGTGGGCTGCGATCGGCGTGCGCAGGCGGATTGCGGTGCTGCGCGAATTTCAGCACCGGTTGCATGAGAAGAAATCAGAGATCGCCGAGGCCATCACGCGAGAGGCGGGCAAGCCTGTGGCCGAGGCTCTCACCACCGAAGTGCTGGTGGTGTTAGACGCGGCGCGGTTCCTGATCGACCACGCGTATCGCCTGCTGCGCGACGAACCGCTGCCGCACGGAAATCTCGCCACTAAACTCAAGAGCGGGCGACTGGTACGCGAACCCTATGGCGTAGTGGGGATCATTTCGCCATGGAACTATCCGTTTTCGATTCCCGCGACCGAGACCCTCGCGGCTCTGGTGGCGGGGAATGCAGCGGTGTTGAAGCCCTCGGAATTTACTTCTCTTGTGGCGCTCGAACTGCAGTCGGTGTTGCATGATGCGGGCGTGCCTACGGACGTTTTTCAGGTGGTAGTCGGTGATGGCGCAACGGGGGCGGCGCTGATTCATTCGCGGGGTGAGACTGGGATTGACAAGCTGGTTTTTACTGGCAGCGTAGCGACCGGCAAGCGCATTGCCGCGGCAGCAGCCGAACGGTTGTTGCCCGTAGTGCTGGAGTTGGGTGGGAAAGATCCCATGCTGGTGCTCGACGACGCTGATGTCGATGTGGCTTCGAGCGCGGCGGTGTGGGGAGCGTTCGTAAATGCCGGGCAGACTTGCTTATCGGTGGAGCGCTGCTACGTACATCGCAGTTTGTATGAGGCATTCCTGAAGGCTTGTGCCGAGAAGACGAAGAAACTCCGCGTGGGCCATGGGTTAGACCGTGAAACCGATGTGGGGCCGATGATCCACGAGGGGCAGTTGCGCATTGTGGAGTCGCATGTGGCGGATGCTGCGGCGCGCGGGGCACGGCTTCTGGCGGGAGGATCGCGGCTACCAGAGTTGGGAAAGAATTTCTATAAGCCGACAGTGCTTGCGGATGTGACGCACGAGATGCGCATCATGCGCGAGGAAACATTCGGTCCGGTGCTTCCTGTTGCGGCATTCGACAGCGACGAAGAAGCGGTGCGGCTGGCCAACGACTCGGAATTTGGCTTGGCGGCGAGTGTTTGGACGCGCCACGGGGAGCGCGGAGAGCGCCTGGCACGGCGTATTCAGGCAGGCACCGTCATGGTCAACGATGTGGTTTCGTGTTTCGGCGTCAGCGAGGCGCCGCACGGTGGTGTGAAGTCAAGCGGTGTTGGCCGCGCGCATGGCCGCTTTGGACTGGAAGAGATGGTGCGTCTGAAATATCTCGATGTGGACCTGATGCCCGGAATGAAGAAGGTCTGGTGGTATGGTTACGGCGCGAGCTTTAGGCGGCAGATGGAGGGCTTCCTGGATCTGCAATTTGCCCGCGGGTTCGGAGAACGACTGCGCGGAGCCCTGCGCGCGGCAGGAGTGATGTGGCGGAAGCGGTTGTGACAGCGAGAAACGGCCATCGGCAACGCTATTCCGGAATCCGGTCACCGTGGCTCGGTGGTTGTGAGATCACCAGAAAGCGCGCCGCACCGGAAGACGGATTGCTGATCTGATGCCGGGCTCCGGGGAGCACACGGATTCCGCTGCCCGCCGGGAGTAACGCGCTGCGTCCTTCCACTTCCATCATGACCTCGCCGGAGAGAATGTAGAAAAACTGCTGTGCCTTCTGGTGATAGTGGCGGACCTCGTGCGCGCCTGAGGGAATGTACTCTTCGATCACGCTAAGGTTTTCATCTTTGACCAGATTCCAGCCGTCGCAATCGTTTCCCCAGCGGTAATGCTCGGCGTTGTTGCGGCTGACTGAAGCGGGCTGAGCGGCGTCTTTCGGCATGCTTTTCGTCCCCCTGCGATCAAGTGTATCTTGTGTCCATGAATACTCCTTCTAGTTCTGACGCTAAGCGCGAGTTGTTTCGCCACACGCTGGCCACACTCGCTTATCGTGCCAGCAAGGTGATGCGCCACGCTCCCGCTGGATTCGCCGAGTTCCATGCTGGCGAGGGATTGCGCACACCGGGGCAGATTCTGGCGCATATGGGCGATCTGTTCGATTGGGCACTCTCGATCGCGAAGGGCAAACAGGCGTGGCACGACTCGAAGCCCTTGCCCTGGGATCAGGAAGTGGAGAGATTCTTCGCCGCGCTGAAGAGCTTCGACGATTTCCTGGCCTCCGGCGCCACGGTCGAGGCTCCGCTGGAGAAACTGTTTCAAGGACCGGTCGCCGACGCGCTCACGCATGTCGGCCAGATTGCGATTTTGCGGCGCATGGCAGGCGCTCCAGTAAAGGCCGAGAACTACTACAAGGCGGAGGTTACAGCCGGACGAGTGAGTGCGGATCAGGCCAATCCAAAGCTGGAATTCTGAAGGCGCAGCGCCTGAGAATTTGTAACATCTGCAAGCATGAGTTCCTCAGCGCTGATTCTTGAAAGGCACTTCCGCGCGGTAAATGGCCTGCCAGCGGCCAGCCTTGAAAATATAGATCGAACTGCCGTTCAGGTGGACCGGCATTTTTTCTCCGTTGCAAATGGCATACTGTTCCGCTTTATAGGTCAGCAGATATGCACCGGTGGCGAGGGGGAGCACTCCGAAATCGGAGAGGCCATAGCCTTCCACAGTGCAGGCCTTCGCGGCAGCTTGCTGCTCCTGCAGTTGCTGGTCGCGGGAAAATGTGCCGGCGTCGCTCCAGAAGATTCCGTTTTCCGGCATGTGATCGCGAAAGTAGGTTTGGTCCTTCGCTTTCCACGCTTCAAAAAAGCCGGTCTCAATGCGTACCAATTCCTGTTGAACGTTACTTTGAGCGCCGGTTTTCGGATGCTGCGTCTGGGCGACAATAAAGCGCGATAGAAACATCAGCGCGATCAGAATAGCCGCACAGGTAAGCACGGCCTGCTTCGCGGAAGACGGCGGATGGTTCATGGGATGCTCATTCTGGCATGGGGTTGCCGGTCACGAGGATAGATCTTAGGATACGACATCGCGGGCTTGGGCTCGCCTTTCGCCTTCGAGTACAATGACGGTCGTAAGGCGGAATCCGGCGGCGCAAGCGCCGCGAACGAGGGTGAATCCTTTGGCGACTGGCGAAATCANNGCGAGCACTGCCAGACGCTCTATTTGCCGAATCCCGCGGAAGCGAAAGTAAATGTCGCCGGGCAGGGGATGATTTCAGTGTTCGGGCTGACCTTGCCGCCGAAAGAGAAGTAGTTGCAAGTACCCAATACCTAGTACCCGGTGGCGAGCCGCAAGGCGAGCGCGGGTTCACTCGGTACTAGGTACTGGGTACTAGCAACTTCCATGAATACCTCCGAACTCATCTACGACTGGAACAAGAATCATCCTCCGGGGCTGAAGCCGCCGGGGCCGGTACTGTTGAATGATGAGAGCCTGCGCGATGGACTGCAGTCGCCTTCCGTGCGCGATCCTTCGATTGCGGAGAAGATTGAGATTCTTCATCTGATGGAAGCGCTCGGGATCGATTCGCTCGATCTCGGATTGCCGGGCGCGGGGCCGCGGGCAGTCGAGCACGTGACGGCGTTGGCGCAAGAAATCGTCTCGCACAAGATGAAGATTCGCGCCAACTGCGCGGCGCGGACGCTGGAGAACGACATTCGTCCGATTGCCGAGATCGTGCAGAAGACCGGTCTGCGCATCGAGGCCGCAACGTTTATCGGATCGAGCCCCATCCGCCGTTTTACCGAAGGGTGGTCCGACGACTTCCTTTTGCGGACCACTGAGAAGGCCGTGAAATATGCGGTTTCGCTCGGGCTTGATTCGATGTACGTCACCGAGGACACGTCGCGCTGCGATCCAGAGACGGTGAAGCGGCTCTATTCGACGGCGATCAATTGCGGCGCGCGGGCCATTGTGATCTGCGACACCGCCGGGCACGCGACGCCCATGGGCGCGCTGGCGCTGGTGCGGTTCGTGATCGCGGAAGTGGTGAAACCTTCGGGAGAGAAGATTCGCGTCGACTGGCACGGGCACAGCGACCGTGGGCTGGCGATCGCCAACTCGATGGCGGCGGTGATCGCGGGCGCGAATTGTGTTCACGGGTGCGCCATCGGTCTGGGCGAGCGCGTGGGCAATACGCAGATCGACCAGATGCTGGTGAATCTGAAGTTGATGGGCATTGCGCCGTGGGACACTCAGGATCTTACCAAGCTGAAGCACTATTGCCAGGCGGTTTCGCGGGCCACGGGGGTGCCTATTCCGGCGAACTATCCGGTGGTGGGCGACGATGCCTTTCGCACCGCAACGGGCGTGCACGCGGCGGCGATCATCAAGGCTTATCACAAGAACGACGTGGTGCTGGCAAACACGGTTTACTCGGGCGTGCCTTCGCATGTGTTCGGGCTGGAGCAGATCATCGACATCGGCCCTATGAGCGGGAAGTCGAATGTGCTGTTCTGGCTGGAGCGGCGCGGCATTCCGGCGAGCGACGATTTGGTTGAGCGCATCTTTCAACGCGCCAAAGCCAGCGACCACACCCTGAGCGATGCCGAGGTGGTGGAATGCCTACCGGCGGTAACGAAACCAAGCTGAGGACCAATGTCTGAAACGATTCCAATGCGACATGCGATTCTTGGGGCCGGCGGCGTGGGCGGGCTGATTGGCGCTTGCCTGGCGCACGCGGGAGCTTCGGTCACACTTGTTGTCAGGGCTGAGGCGCTTGCGCAGTATCCGAGACAACTTCGGCTGGAGAGTGCTTTCGGCAATTTCACGGTGGATGTTGCCGTCGCCGCGGAAGTGCCTCCGGTGGACGCGCTCTGGATTACGGTGAAGGCCACGCAGTTGGAGCCGGCGCTTGCGGCGATCAAGAATTCTGACGTGGTGCGAGGCATCGTTCCGCTGCTCAATGGCATTGACCATATTCCGCTGCTCCGCGCCAAATACGGCGCTGGGCGCGTGATTCCGGCGACGATTGCGGTTGAGACCGAGCGGGTCAGTCCGGGACACATCGTCCATCGATCGCCTTTTGCCCGGCTCAATGTACTGTCTGCGGGCCGCGGGCTGCTGGGGAGCACGGTCGATCAGCTGCAGAAAATGGGCTTTGCGTGCGGGTTTATCGACGATGAGCCAACCCTGATGTGGAGCAAGCTGGTCTTTCTTGCGCCTTTTGCCCTGACCACAACGGCAGCGGACAAAACCACCGGCGAGATCCTTGCTGATCCCAATTGGGGGCAGCTGGGATTGGCTTGTCTGCGGGAAACGTGCGCCGTGGCCTTGGCCGAGGGTGCAAAGGTTGACGCTGACGCGGTGATTGCCGGGGTGATGAAGATGCCGGGAAACATGCGCAGCTCGATGCAGAAGGACGTTGCTCAGCACAAGACTCCGGAACTGGAGGCGATCGCAGGGCCGATCCTGCGCGGGGCCCGGCGGCATGGGATCGAGGTTCCGGCGACGAAGAAGCTGGTGGCGGCAGTGGAGCGGAGAGCGGGCTTGGAGAGTCGGCTGATGTAGAGATCTGGATCAAGAAAATCACAGATCATCCCGGATAAAACATCTCGAATCAATTGCTTAGCGAAGCATTCTGCTCAAGATCACCCCTACAATATTGATTGCAAATGGCTTGCTTGTAAAATCTTTGCAATCAATCACTTGGCTGGGGGCTAGCGAGGTGCTGTATTCGCTAAGCCCTTTAGAATCAGTCGGCAGGGCCGGTGGCTCCTAAGTCCCTGAAAGCAAAGGATATGCTTGTAAAATATTGCGGGATAAGGAGTTATCTAGCGGACGTCGGACGTTCAGTTATCAAAGAGTAGGGGAAAGCTAAGATACTCTCGCTTGTATAACGCACGGCTCTGAGGCCGCATTAGTCATCATCTCGCGATTGATTGGCGGGTGCAAGGTTGGATGTCACAGGTGTGGTTGTGGAAAACTCACGCAGGTTGGGTGGTTGGCAGAGGCGGAGGCGCGGAAGAGGGAATGATTTTGCAAGCGGATGCGGCCGTCAAGAATCCCACCTCTCTGACAAGCGTCCTGGAGTAGGCGAGACAGCGGCCCGATACACCTGGGCCGCCGGACAGCCGAGGGC
>PMXH01000001.1 GCA_003165855.1 Acidobacteriaceae bacterium
TTGCCGCTCGGGTCGATTCGTCCCCTCGGCTGGCTCAAGAGCCATCTTCGAATTCAGGCCAACGGCCTGAGTGGACACCTGGATGAAACATGGGCCGATGTCGGTGCCAATAGCGGATGGCTGGGAGGCAACGGGGAATCGTGGGAGCGCGGCCCGTACTTCCTCGATGGACTTGTGCCTCTTGCGTGGCTGCTTGACGATGATCGACTCAAAGCGAAGGCTCAACACTTTATCAACTGGACGATCGAGCACCAGGCGGCAAGTGGGATGATCGGGCCAGCGTCGAACGATGACTGGTGGCCGCGCATCGTGATGTTGAAAGTGCTTACACAATACGAGGAACTAGCGGGCGACCCGCGCGTGATTCCATTGATGGATCGATACTTCCAATTTCAGCTAAAGGAACTTCCCGGCCGGCCGCTTCGAGACTGGGGCAAGTTCCGCTGGCAGGATGAGGTGCTGAGTGTGATTTGGCTTTATCGGCGCACGGGAGCACCGTATCTGCTGGATCTGGCGCGATTGTTGCGAGAGCAGGGCTACGACTGGAGGTCGCAATACGCGAATTTTGAATACAAGGTAAGGATCACTGCGGAGTTTCTCAAACTGAGCGAAGGAAATGGCCTGAAGGATCTGGCGCTCGCCACGCATGGCGTGAATAACGGACAAGCGGTGAAGGCTGGACCGATCTGGTCGTTGGTTTCCGGCTCTGATGCAGACAGAGTAGCGGCGGCAAAGATGATTGCAGAGCTGGACAAGTATCATGGCTTGCCGAACGGCATGTTTTCTTGTGATGAGCATCTTGCCGGCCCAGATCCTTCGCAGGGCTCCGAGCTATGCACAGTGGTTGAGTTCATGTTCTCTCTCGAGCATTGTCTCGCGGTCACCGGGGATCCGTTTTTTGCAGACCGGCTTGAACGATTGGCATTCAACGCTTTGCCCGGCACGTTCACCGATGATATGTGGGCTCACCAGTACAACCAGGANNATTTTCACCAGGGATGGCCAAAGCTCACCAACGCTTTGTTCATGCGTAGTGGCGGGGGGAGTGACGGCGATACCGATGGACTGGTGGCTGCCGTGTATGCACCTTGCGAGGTTCGTACTGCGGTCAAAGGCACGGCTGTCCATCTTGTGGAGGAGACGGATTATCCATTTCGGGGGAAGGTGCGGCTTTCCATCAATCCGAGTGCGTCCCTCAGCTTCCCGTTGCGACTGCGGATTCCGGAGTGGGCAAAGGCTGCAAGGATACTTGTGAATGGGGAGGGGATTGGCGATGCAGCGCCAGCTACCTTCGCAAAGGTTGAGCGTGAATGGAGAGCGGGAGATGTGGTTGAAATTACATTCCCCATGACTCCGCGCATTTCAAGAGGATTCAATAACTCGATTTCGATTGAGCGTGGGCCGATTGTATTCTCCTATGGCATCGGAGAAAGCTGGGTAAAGCTTCGCGACCGGGGGATGACCGCGGACTGGCAGGTATTCCCGACCACCCAATGGAATTACGCACTGATTCTCGATAAGGACGACCCTGCGAATAGCATTGCAACAGCCGAAGGTGAAGTTGGCGAGGCGCCGTTTACGCGCAAAAACGCCCCGGTGAAGCTGAACGTGAAGGCGCGTAAACTTAATCGGTGGCGTGCAGTGGATGGAGTTGCCGATCCGTTGCCGCCGAGTCCTGTGGAGACCGATGAGCCGGTTGAAGAGATCATGTTGATTCCGTATGCAGCTGCCAAGTTGCGCATTACGGCATTTCCGGAATGCAAGGTCTAGGAATCAGTTGACCGGTAAGCTCGCCTTAGAACTCGTGATGTTTATCTACGAGGCTTTCGATGGTGTTTGAGACGCGATCAGCCGGCGATTGCCGATCGGGTAGCGATTGAGCCGCTTCAGTCTGATCGCGCAACCGGGCCACCGCAAGCCAATTGTCCTTGTGAGGTTGATCTGCGATCCAAGGCGGCAGCGGCATGCAAAGGAATTCGCTCAGTGCGGCGGCATAGCCCTCATAAAGTGCGCGCATCTCGCGAAGCCGGTCAAAGCAGTGCAAATCGTCGCAGGCGCTCAGACCGGTCAGGCAAAGCATGCTATGAAGCTTTTCATAGCGCTCAAGCGGAAGCCTGTCAGGCACATCCTGAAGCGGCTTAAGGGAAAAGATCTGGGTGAGGTCGACCATTGCATGACGGGCCATGGCAAAGGTCAATTGGGCCTGGCGTGCCTCATTTACGCGCACACCAACGATGAGCAGTGCTGAAGTGTCGAGAATCGCGGTCAGTGCGCTAATCCAGCTTTGATTGGTATGTTGCGAACGAAAATAGCAGAGTTGGGGATAGGAGATATGGCTTTCAAGTAGCTCCGCAGACCAGCGTTCCCACTCTTCCAGCAGAGTTGAAAGGGCCTGCTCTGCGCCTTGATAAGAATGGCGACGGATCAATTCTGCAGCGGTCGGAGGCGATCCTGCCCGCGCGTCGAGCAGTGAGATACTCACCTCGCGGCGGGAAAATGCGCCATAGAGAACTGGAAAGTATCCCATGACCACTGCCAGAAAACCGAGTCCCGTCCCAGCCTCAAGGACGACGATGACTCGAGTGAGTTGGCTTTGCGGTGTTACATCCCCAAGTCCCAACGTAAAGATGGTTGTACCGCTGACGTAAAGGTCAGTGCGAAGATGCGGTTGATTTGCTGCGTCGTTGAAGGGACTGCCGAGAGAATAGAAAATAAGCGCGAAGCCGACAACCATTGATCCCGCCCACAGCATGAGCAAAAGGATCAATGACAAAGGTCCGTAGTAGCTGAGGACCGTTTCGCGTTTCCGCGCATTGTGGATGCTCCCGGTGAAGAATACCCATGGCTTCCATGTGGCAATGTAAAAGATCCGCGTAAGCCGAAATCGTCCGGTGGCGCGACGCGGCAGAATGATGGT
>PMXH01000178.1 GCA_003165855.1 Acidobacteriaceae bacterium
TGCGTGTAAATCTGAGTGGTCGAAATATCGGCATGCCCCAGAATGGTTTGCACGGTTCGTAGATCGGCGCCGTTCTCCACCATGTGCGTGGCGCAGGAATGGCGGAGCATGTGCGGAGAAGCCGCACGCCCTGAGACCGCCGAGGCAGCTCGCACCATCTGCCAAACCCGTTGGCGCGTCAGATTGCGCCCTCCACGCGCGACGAACAGAAAAGGAGAATTCCTGACGTGGGCGACGTTCGCCGTCGTTCTGCGCGATGTCCCGCTCGACGTCCCGTTTCGTTTTTCTGCGGCAAGTATCGGACGTGACTCCGCCAGATACTCGGTCAACGCATCCTGAGCCGACCTTCCCAGCGGCACCACGCGCTCTTTATCGCCCTTGCCGCGCACCAGCATGTACCCGGCCTCAAGCTTCAGGTCTTCGAGCTTAGCGTTGATCACTTCCGAAACCCGCAGCGCGCCCGCGTAGAACACTTCCAGCATGGCACGATCGCGAGCCGCCAGCGCGGCTGACTCCTTCGTATCGCGCACCCCGCCGCCGGTGTGTCGTGCGAGCGGAGCGGCCAGCGTGGCTTCCGTTTCGTCGCGAGCCAGTGCCTTCGGAAGAACCTTCCACTGCCTTGGCGACTCGATGTTCAGCGTGGGATCATGTTCGAGTTTCTTATCCAGCAGCAGGTAGCGGTAGAGATGGCGCAACGCTGAAAGCTTTCGTCCCACGCTGCGGCCATCCACTTGGTTGGAGAAAAGCTGCTGCAGGAAATCGCGCACATCCGCGCGGCGAGCGGCCAGCAGCAGGCGCTTGCGTTTTTCGAGGAATTCCGAGAACTGGCAGATGTCGGTGGTGTAGGCGCTGATGGAAAGCGGCGCCAATCCCTTCTCGATTCTCAGATAGTCGAGAAAGCTGGAAAGCACGCGCGAGTTGGCTTCCGAAGCCATCGTGAAGGAATGAATCGAGTATGCCCGTTATCGGACGCTGAAGAAAGTGATCAGGAAGATGCGTGAGAGTGTATCCGCTGTCGTCGAGACATAGCTTGCTACGCCTGGCCAGCGCCACGCAGCAACTCGACCGCGTACAAAGCGCCTTCCGGCGTTTCCTCATGCTTGAAATAAGCGAACACGTCGCGGCCGGCAGCCATATGTTCTCCGATGCGTGCCACCATGGAGCGCCGTTCGTCTCCCGTGTAACTTGGCTTGCGGAATCGGTAGTAGGCAAATGCAGCAGTAACCACGTCGGGCGTGGTTCGCTCCTCCGTCTCCGCCACGCAAAGAGCAGCACTGTGCGCCTTCAGTAGTTCCCACGTGGAATCGGTAAACCAGGAGTCGTGACGGAATTCAAACGCCGCTGGCAACGTGCGCGGCAAGAGCACGAGAAAATCGTTGAGCAGCGCGGCATCCGCTTTCAGATTCGGTGGCAACTGGAAGAGCACAGGTCCAAGCTTGCCCGCAGCAGCCAACGGTTCAATGGTCGCCAGAAAGCGCGTAACAAAATCTTCCGTCGCCTTCAACCTCTTGATGTGCGTGATCACCTGGTGAGCCTTAATGCCGAAGCGAAAGTGAGCGGGTGTTTCGTGAATCCAGTTCTGGATCGTGGTCTCCTTCACCAGTTGCCGGAAAGTGAAGTTCACCTCGACCGTATTCAGCTGAGTGGCGTAGTGACCGAGAAATTTCTTTTGCGCGAGCTTGGCTGGATAGAAGTCGGGCTTCCATGTTGGATAGGCCCATCCCGAAGTGCCCACAAACAATTGAGGCATGGCAAGAATCTCGAAGCAAATTTGTAGCGCGGATTATACCTTGCGCCCCACCTTGCGTGTCCGTGGCCGCTTGCCGGTTTTCTTCGCGGCGTGGCGGCCAGGTTTCTCTGGCGCTTCTTCTGCCTGAGCTGCAATCGAGATCGTCGGCTGCGCTTCAACCACCGCGGAGGCTGCACCTGCCTTGAGATCCGGCAACCGCTGCTTCAATTCCAGCACCGGAGCGAACAGGTCGCCCATCTTCTCCACCCGCGCGACGACTTGCTTCGCTTCGAAAGCCAGCAGATTCGCATCTTTTTTCTTGCGAGCACGCTCCACTTCCTCCCACGTCACCGGTGTGGAAACCGTGGGATGTTCCCGCGCCCGCAGCGAGTACACGGCAACGGTGGTCTTATGTTCGTCGTTCTGGCTCCAATCGACAAACACTTTCCCCGTTCGAACCTGCTTCTTCATATCCGACACGACCAGTTCGGGATGTTCATGTTCGAGCAATTGCGCCAGAGCGTGGGAAAAAGTCTTGGTCGATTCGTAGTTCGTTGGAGTGTTAAGCGGAACGTAGATCTGCAACCCCTTCGAGCCGGAAGTCTTCGGGAAACTCCGCAGCCCGAAGTGGTCGAAGATTTCCCGCAGCCACAGCCCAACCTGGCAACATTGCACAATGGTTGCTGGCGCTCCGGGATCAAGATCGAAAACCATCATCGTCGGGCAAGTGATGTCGTCAGCGAGAGAAAGCGACGGATGCAACTCGATCGCCGCCAGGTTCGCCAGCCAGACCAGAGTCGCCAGGTCGTCGGCGAGAATGTAGTGGACGGTGCGGCGGTTTCTCCCGCTCCAGATCGGAGCCGTCTTAACCCAGTCAGGCCGGTGCTGGGGCGCGTTCTTCTCGTAAAAGAATTCCTCATCCACGCCGTTGGGATAGCGTTTGCGCGTGAGCGGACGCCCGGCCAGATGCGGTACCATCGCCGGCGCGATGCGAACGTAGTAGTCGATGACCTGCTGCTTGGTAAATCCCGTGGCGGGATACAAAACCTTTTCCAGGTTCGACAGCTTGAGTTGCTTTCCTTGTACCTCAACGGTCGAATCCATTGCTCGTTCTCCCGCAGGCATTGTGCCTTAAACCGCGGCCAACGCAAAATACAGCTTATTCCTTGCCTAAACGCGCTGGATCGGTTTGACAACCTCCCTGCCCTCGACGTACTTTCAAACTTCTGCCCTGCATGTCCGTCCAAGTCATAGCTGGCCAATCCGGAGGTCCGATGAAACACCGCGCACTCAAAGCCGCCGTTTCCCTTTTCATCCTCTGTGCGCTCGCCGCTGCCCAGGATGTCGCGTCTTTTGAAAAACGCATCACGGTTAAGAAATTGCCAAACGGACTGACCATCGTCATCTGCGAGCGTCCCGAAGCCCCGGTCTTCTCTTTCTTCACCCTGGTCGATGCCGGCTCCGCGCAGGACCCCATGGGCAAGACCGGTTTGGCTCACATGTTCGAACATATGGCCTTCAAAGGTACGGACAAGGTCGGCACCACCAACTATCTTGCCGAAAAGCCCGCGTTGGAAAAGGTCGAGACCGCTTACGCGGCTTACATTGCGGAGCTCGACAAGACGGTCGGCCGCGACGAGGCCAAGCTGAAGCAACTGGAGAAAGCGTGGAAAGACGACATCGCCGAAGCCGACAAGTTCGTAGTCCCCAACCAGTTCGGCAAGATCGTCGAACAGAGCGGCGGCCAGGATCTGAACGCCTTCACCGATTACGATGAGACCGCCTACCATTACTCGCTGCCCGCAAACCGGCTGGAGCTCTGGGCTTATCTCGAGTCCGAGCGCTTTCTTCATCCCGTGCTGCGTGAGTTCTATAAGGAGCGCAACGTGGTGATCGAAGAGCGNNCCTCCGCAGAATTCCGAGCGCAAAGTGGTGTTGACCGAGAAGACGCAGCCTCTTTACCTCGAGGGCTACCACCGTCCCAACTACATGACCAAAGACGATGCGGTGTTCGATGCCATCACCGATCTCATGTCGGAAGGACGCACTTCGCGCCTTTACCGTGCCTTGGTACGCGACAAGAAGATCGCATCTTTCTCAGCCGGTTTCAGCGGCCTTCCCGGCATCAAATACCCGCACCTGTTCGCGTTCTATGCCTTCCCGCTCCCCGGCCACACGACGCAGGAAGTGGCCGACGCCATTCACGTCGAAATTGAGCGCTTGAAGAAGGAAGACATCAGCGACGACGAACTGAAAATGATCAAGACACGCACCAAGGCCAACCTGATCCGGGGCCTGGGAGACAACGAGGGTTTAGCGACACAGCTGGCCACCTACCAAACTCGCTATGGCGACTGGCGCGAGTTATTCCGTTCCGTGGACCGCATCGANNTCAAGGTGCGGCAGATCAAGATTCGTCGAATCAGGGAGGTGCGCAATGAACTCGAAGCGCATTGCACTTATGACGATTCTCGCGGCCGCCACGTTGTTCGTCCCGCTTCCAAGGTCCGCCGCACAAGCCACGAACTGGCGGCAGATCCCCGTTCCTACTCTTCCCGCGTTCCATCCCCAACAACCCAAGCGCATCGAACTCTCGAATGGCATGGTGATCTTCCTGCAGGAAGATCACGAACTGCCGCTGATTGAGGGCTCGGCGCGCATTCGTGGCGGATCGAGCAACGAACCCACCGACAAGGTCGGACTCGTCGATATCTTCGGCGAGGTCTGGCGCACCGGCGGCACCAAAGCCCAAACCGGCGATCAACTCGAC
>PMXH01000278.1 GCA_003165855.1 Acidobacteriaceae bacterium
TTCACCGGCGTGAGGCTCCTGGTTGCCTCCTGCACGAGTTGCTTACCCGCGAGGTCCCGATAGGTAATGGCGCCGTCCTTGCGCGTGACCACAACCTTCAAACGCGAAGTCGTCAGCGTGACCTCGTCGTCGCTGGTCTGGATGGCAAACTTCGTGGCCGGCCAACTTGTCTTGGTGACGACAGGGTCGGGACGGCTCGGCGGGAAATAAGACGCCGGAGAGTAGAGCACATGGATGATTGTGTCCGAGCATACCTGCAGCCGAANNGGGTTCATGGGCACCCATTGTGCGACCGCCGACAACGCGAGGCTCAATACGAAAAGTACGGTCGTGAACACGCGACCAAAGGAGTGGGAGTCTCGCATATTATGAAGACCTCGGGAAATCAGTTTCGACGACCGGGACTTGCAATGTGCCGGCAGCGCTGGAAAAGATATCACGCCAGGTGCAGCCCGCGCTCTTAGGCGACTGGCTCGCAAGTTACGGAATCGATTCCGGCGATTACGACCGCTTGGCCGCCAGCCACTTTGTCACTGGGGAGCCGCAATTGTCAATGCCAAAAACGCGGCAAGAGTGAGCCGGATTGGAGGCTAACTCCAGCCTACGGTGGTCATTGCAGCCGGGATAAGGGCTTCGCCTGTAGCCTGAATCCGCCTGGCAAGAAAGAAATTTCTTTATGAAAACGAAGGAGAGGCTTGCTTATAACTGCGGAAGCGATTACGTTAATTCGGTCTAATCTCGACTGAAATCGGTCGGGAATTGCGAGGCGCGATGAAGGTTGGTGGGGCACACGGCAAAGGCCTGGTGCGGGCAACCCGGGCTCGTATCGTGGGCGGCAGCGGTTGGGCCGCGAATCCACATGAATCAACCTCGGAGGCTGCCGTGGAAGCCAGCAAGTTTGGAAGTCTGGAAGACGGTACCGCAATTGATCTGTACGTTTTGAAGAATGCGAAAGGCAGCAGTGCCAAGATCATTACCTATGGCGCGACCCTCACCGAGTTGTGGGTCAAGGATCGATCGGGAAAGTTAGGCGATATTGTGCTGGGGTTCGACAACCTCCAGGGCTACCTGGGAAAGCATCCCTGGTTTGGCGCAACCGTCGGGAGAGTGGCGAATCGCATCGCCAACGGCAAATTCACCCTGGACGGAAAAGAGTATTCTTTGGAAATCAACGATCCACCCCATAGCCTCCACAGCGGGTCGAAGGATTTGAGCCGTGTGGTCTGGAAGGCGAAACCGGTCCACGAGCGCAACGGGGCCACGGTTCGTTTTACCTACGACAGTCCTGAAGGAGACGGAGGCTTCCCCGGGCGTTTGCTGGTGATGGTCCTCTACCGGCTGACCGACAACAACGAATTGCATCTTGAATACACGGCGAAGACTGACAAGGCGACTCCCGTCAATCTCACCAATCACAGCTATTTCAATCTAAACGGCAACCAGAACGTCTTGAACGAGGTGCTGCAGCTCAACGCGGAGAAATACACGCCGGTGGATGCTACGCTGATCCCCACGGGCAAGATCGCGCCGGTGGCTGGAACGCCGCTCGACTTCACGCATGCGACAGCCATCGGGGCGCACATCGCGGAAATGAAGGGAAACCCCGGAGGTTACGATCACAATTTCGTACTGGCCCCGGAGACAGGCAAGCTCAAACTGGCGGCCCGCGTTTTTGATGAGTCCTCAGGCCGGCAGATGGAGGTCTGGACGACCGAACCCGGGGTGCAGTTCTACTCCGGAAACTTTCTCGACGGAAGCATCACCGGTAAGCGCGGAGTGGTGTACGGAAAATACTCGGGTTTCTGCCTGGAGACGCAACACTTCCCGAATGCCGTAAATCAGCCGGCGTTTCCTTCGGTGATTCTCCGGCCGCCCGCGATCTACAGCACACAGACGATCTACAAATTCTCGGTCCATTGATGGTGCGCGATGGTGCGTTCAACCTCACGACCGGGTAGCTTTAGCGCAGAGAAAAGGGACCTAATTAACTTGACAAACATGACGCGTGGACGTAAAAGCACAAACGGCAGCGTGAACATCTACGTCTTCAAACCTTCCTCAGGAGGCTCTCTTCGGGGTCTTCGCTGGAAGGCATGGGATCAGCCTCACTGTGGTCGTTCTTCGAGTCAAATGACGTCCGTGCGGACGGGCAAACCATAAATGAACCGGCTCCTATCGCTTGCTGTCCCCACTCATCTGGTGCATCTGGCGCCAGTCGATGCCGTCATCGTTGTTTTTTACTTCGCTCTGGTCCTGGTCATCGGCTTCTATCTGAAGCGGCGAGCCAATACCAGTGAGGATTACTTTCTTGCGGGCCGCGAGATGACGGCGTGGATCGCCGGACTCAGTTTTCTCTCCGCCAACCTGGGAGCGCTAGAGCTGATGGGATGGGCTGGCGCCGCTTATCAATATGGCATCCTGGCCGCCCATTGGTATTGGATCGGGGCGATCCCGGCGATGCTCTTCCTGGGACTGGTGATGATGCCGTTCTATTACATCTCCAAGACCCACTCCGTTCCCGGCTATCTCAAGCTTCGCTACGGAGAATCGAGCCGCGTCTTGTCAGCCATTTCCTTTGCTTTCATGACCGTGCTCATGAGCGGCATCAACATGTACTCCATGGCGCTGGTCATGAAAGTCGTGTTGGGATGGGACATCAACTTCAGCATTTTGATCTCGTCCATTACGGTTGCCATATACGTGGGACTGGGCGGGCTCCGCTCCGCCATCTTCAACGAAGTCCTGCAATTCGTTCTGATTTGGGCGGGAGCGCTGCTGATCCCAATCCTCGGCCTGATTGAAGCGGGCGGCTGGAGCAATCTCCGTCTCCAGATCGAGCGCAACGCCTCGACGGAATACACGCATCTGTGGGGCACGCTCGGATCATTCAACTCCAACCCCATGGGCATCCACTGGACGGGGATCGTGTTCGGCCTGGGCGCCATCATTTCATTCGGTTACTGGACGACGGATTTTCTGGTGGTGCAGCGCGTGCTTTCCGCGAAAGATCTGCGCGCCGCCAAGATGGCTCCGGTAATTGGCGCGGCCTTCAAGATGTTCGTGCCCTTTATCGTGATTCTTCCCGGCCTGATCGGTATCGCCGTGTTGCCCATGAAACTAGTCGGCGAAGGGGTGGCCGTGGCCAGCGGCGGCCACAGCTATAACGAGGTTCTTCCGCTGCTGCTGGCACGCTATTGCGGACCCGGGCTGCTCGGGCTGGGGGTCACCGCGTTAATGGCCGGATTCATGTCGGGGATGGCGGGGAATGTGAGCGCCTTTTCCACGGTTTGGACCTACGACATCTACAAGGCGCTCTTCCACAAGAACGCGAATGATCAGCAACTCGTGCGCATGGGACGCTGGTCGACTATCGGCGGGGTGGCGATCAGCATCGGGACCGCGTACCTGGTGATCCATTTCCTCAGCATCATGGATTACGTCCAGGCTCTGTTCAGCTTCTTTATTGCGCCGCTGTTCGGGACAGTGCTGCTTGGAATGCTGTGGAAACGCGCCACCGCGGCGGGAGGATTCTGGGGGTTGCTGGCCGGAACGGTCTCGTCGATTGCCATGTGGGCCTGGGTGAAAGTGGATCCCTCGGCGCTTCGTTACGTGGCCTTGTCGCCGTACGCTCGCGACATGGCCGAGAACATGTACCGGGCCCTCTGGTCTTGGATTCTTTGCGTCATCGTCACGGTTGTGGTCAGCCTGTTGACCGCCCCCAAGCCAGCCAGCGAACTCAAGGGTCTGGTGTACGGCGAAACCGAGATACCATCGGAGGGAGAGTTGCCGTTCTATCATCGACCCGTATTCTGGGCCGGCGCTGTCGCAGTCGTGTTTATCCTGCTGAATATTCTGTTCTGGTGAGGGATTAATGCACTCTGAGGGCTCGATCTCCATCTGGTTTTTCATTGGAATCTCTTTACTCGGGAACGGCCTGCTGATCCTGGGAGCGGGCTTATACCAACTGGTGCATCCGCCGGCTGAGCCGGTGGTGCTGTTTTCACTGCACGCGAACGTGTGGTGGGGCGCTGTGCTCGCGGTGGCGGGAGCGGCTTACTGCTACCATTTCAGACCATGACTGTAATTGACTCCGCTTAGGCTGGAAAAATCCCGGCCACCAAGGACCAAAATGTCGCGCGATGAGCAGTCGAAGCAAAGACAGAAGATGACGTTCGGTTTGATTGTCGGGAACCGCGGTTTTTTCCCTGACCAGCTGGCCAAGTCTGGCCGGGAAGAAATGATGCGCGCACTCGAGCAGGCAGGCATCGCCGTGGTAGTTCTGGGGCCGGAGGAGAGCAAGCACGGAGCTGTCGAAACGTATGAAGAAGCCAAACGCTGCGCCGAGCTTTTTCGCAAGCATGCGGACGAGATCGACGGCGTGATCGTCAGCCTGCCGAACTTTGGGGATGAGCGCGCCATTGCAGATACGATTCGTCTGGCGCGCCTCGACGTTCCCGTACTGGTGCAGGCCACGCCGGACGAGCCGCTGAAAATGACGATCGCATTCCGCCGCGACAGCTTCTGCGGGAAGATGTCGGCCTGCAACAATCTGCGGCAGTATGGAATTCCTTATTCTCTCACCGCGTCGCATACCAGCGCTCCCGATTCGGCGGAGTTCCGCGACGATCTAGCGCGGTTTGCCGCCGTCTGCCGCATCGTGAAAGGCCTGCGTAATCTGCGCATCGGCAGCATCGGAGCGCGTCCGGCGGCGTTTAATACCGTGCGCTACAGCGAAAAGATTCTGGAGGCGAACGGCATTACGGTAGAGACCATAGATCTGTCTGAGATTTTGGGACGCATCGCGCGCCTGGCCGACACGGAGGCTGGCGTACAGGGCAAACTGAACGACATTCGCAAGTATGTGACCAGCAGCGGCGTCCCCGACGCCGCTCTCGTCAAGATGGCGAAACTGGGCGCGGTCATTGACGACTGGATGAAATCGAGGGATGTCACGGTGAGCGCCGTGCAGTGCTGGACGGCGCTGGAAGAATTTTTCGGCGTGGTCCCGTGCACCATCATGAGCATGATGAGCAACGACTTGATTCCCAGCGCCTGCGAGGTGGATGTATGCGGTACGGTCAGCATGCACGCCCTGCGCCTGGCCTCAGAAACTCCCAGCGCCCTTCTCGACTGGAATAACAATTACGGCGACGACCCCGATAAGGCCGTTTGCTTCCACTGCAGCAACCTTCCCAAGCATTTCTTTCAGGATGTTCGCATGGACTTCCAGGAAATCATTGCCGGGACGGTGGGCAAGGAGAACACGTTCGGAACCTGCGTGGGCCGCGTGAAAGCGGGCGCGATGAGCTTCGCCCGCTTCTCCACGGATGACTGCGCCGGCGTGGTACGAGGATATGTGGGCGAAGGGGCATTCACCAACGATTCCCTGGATACGTTCGGCGGCGCGGGCGTGGTGGAGATCCCGCACCTGCAGAAACTCCTGCGCTACATTTGCGAGAGCGGCTTCGAGCATCATGTAGCCGCCAATTTTTCAACGGTGGCAGGCGCGACGCACGAGGCGGCTACGCGCTATCTGGGCTGGGCCACATACTGGCATGGGCGGGATGGAGCGGGGCGCTAGAGCGCGCCCTTCAGCAGATCGAATCAGGGACCGATATTGCGGCGGGTTGCGCGGCCGGCTCGGTGCTGCCGGGATTCGAAATCGCCTGCAGGGCGGGATAGATTCTGCGATACGTGCGGTAGGCCTGGTCGAGGACGGCAGAGTTTTTCGGATCGGGCTGAATCTCCCTGGCAGTTCGCACCACGGCGTCGCAGGCTTCATCGACGGAGCGCCAGTTTCCGGCGCCGGTTCCGGCA
The DNA here is from genome assembly GCA_003165855.1 of Acidobacteriaceae bacterium. Taxonomy (GTDB): domain Bacteria; phylum Acidobacteriota; class Terriglobia; order Terriglobales; family Acidobacteriaceae; genus Sulfotelmatobacter. The sequence continues at coordinate 5,818 of PMXH01000278.1, forward strand.
AGGATCGCGGCCCCATATGCTGCGCCTTCCTCGGCCTGTACCACTTCCACGGCATGTCCATAGACATCGGCCTGAATCTGCCGCCATAGCGAGGATCGGGCTCCTCCACCTCCGAGCCGGATGCGATCGACGGGCAGCTTCATTTCGCGGAAGATGGTGAAACTGTCCCGCAGACTGAACGCCACGCCCTCCAGGATCGCGCGGATCACGTGGGCTCGAGTGTGGATGGCAGAGAGACCAAGCAGCGCAGCCCGCGCGTTGGGATCGCAATGAGGAGTGCGTTCTCCCATCAGGTAGGGCGCCCAGAAGACTCCGTCAGACGCGGGCGGGGCGGCGGAGGCTTCCTCGCACAGCCGCTCATAGGGATCGCGTTCGTCATTCGGTGCCGCAAGCCCGGCGCCGAAACGATCGCGGAACCAGCGCAGCGACAGGCCGGCGGCCTGCGTCACGCCCATCACATGCCAGCGTCCGGGGATAGCGTGGCAGAAAGTGTGAATTCTCCCTTTGAGATCGAGCGCCGGCCCCTCCGTCGCCGCGAATACTACACCGGAGGTGCCGATGGTTGCGCTTACCGTTCCCGGGCGAACGATCCCCATCCCCACTGCTCCCGCGGCCTGGTCGCCTGCCCCCGCTACTACAAGTGTTCCAGGTTTCAGGCCGGCCGCTTCCGCGCCGCGCGCCGAAACTCGGCCACACACCGCGGGAGACTCGTACAGCGAGGGCAGCAGTTGTGGATCAATTCCGGTACGGCTTAGAACTTCAGACGACCACTGGCGTTTGGCCACGTCCAGCAGCAGCGTTCCAGAAGCGTCGGCCATATCGATGGCTCGTTCGCCCGTGAGTTGAAAGCGCACATAATCCTTGGGCAACATGACGTGGGCAACGCGCTCCCAGTTTCGAGGCTCGTTCTCCCGCACCCAAAGCAGTTTGGTGAGCGTGAAGTTCGTGAGGGGAGGATTGCAGGTGAGACGAATGAGGCGATCCGCACCGAAAAGATCCGACAGTTCCTGGACTTGCGGTTCGGTGCGCTGATCGCACCAGATGATGGCGGGTCGAACTACTTCATCGCGGGCGTCCAGCAAAACTGCCCCGTGCATCTGTCCGGAAAAGCCGGCGCAGGCGATTTCCTCGGCGCTGGTTCCCAAGGCGTCGAGAGCGCGCCGAACCGCCAAACGGCAGGCTCGCCACCAATCGCGCGGATCCTGCTCCGCCCACCCCGGCTGTGCCGAGGCGAAGGGCGCGTGCACTTGAGTGCCTGACGCAACGACGCGCCCGTGTTCATCCACGATGAGAGCGCGGGTTCCGCCGGTGCCGACGTCAATCCCGAGAAACTTGATACCCCCTCCGTTTGCGCGGGCCGTGCCAGCCTCAAGAAAAAACTTCTAGCCGAAGTATTCCACCAACTCCGGCGAGGCGCTCTGCAGCCGAACCGCCCGCTGCGGGCTCGATTCCAAGGACTGACGCTGCAGGAAAAAGTCCAGATTGCCGCGCATCACCAGGTGCGGGGCCAGCGTCGACTGGAAGGACGGACACTCGCCCTCCACCAGGAATTCATGCAACACGCGGAACGCCATGCGGCCCTGGGTGCGCGGCCGCTGATAAATCGTAGCCGCCACCGCTCTCGACCGGATCTCGGGCACCAGCGCCGGAAACAGGTCGGTGGTGATAAATGTGATCTTGCCGTGCAGGTTGGCATCGCGGGCAGCATTCAGTACCGGGATCGAAGCCTCGGTGGTGACGTAGACGCCAGCCAGGTCGGCGTGCTGTTTGAAAAGCTGGCTGCTTTTCTCGTAGGCCTCGGACTCGACGTCGTGATCCTCGATGGTCTCCTGCAGCAGCATCTCGGGATATAGGCCGAGCAAGGTGCTGGCAAAGCCTTTATGCTTCTCGGCATGCTCGGTGATCGCTAAAGAACTCAAAGTTACGGCAACTTTTCCTTTGCCGCCCAGAAACCTTCCCATCAGATCGGCGGCCAGCGCACCGCTGGCCAGGGTATCGATCGAGACCACCGCCAATCGGCCCGTATTGGGTGCATCGGTGGCCACGCACACGACCGGAATGCCGCTGCGGGAGGCTCGCCGCATCCCGGACAGTAAACTCTTCGGACGACTGGGAAAGGTAATGATTCCATCTACGCCCGCTTTCAGAGCGGCTTCGAAGGCTTCTTCCTCACCCTCGCCGAGGCGCGGATAGGTTCGATACTCAATCTCCACATTCTCCATGACCAGAGCATGCGCCTCTTCGCTGATTCCGGCGCGCACTTCGTCCCAGAAGGACGTGGTGCCTTGCAGCGTGTTCACGGAAACCCGCAGATTTCGCTTCGAGGATAGATACCGGGCTGCGAGATTCGGACGATACCCCAGAGTCTTGGCCATCTGCAACACTCTGGTTTTGGTCATGGTGCTGACGCCAGGATGATTGTGCAGGGCGCGATGGACGGTGCCGGTCGATACTCCCAAGGCTTCGGCGATGTCCAGCAGCTTGGTTTTTCGGGTCATAGCTGCGATCGAGGGAGTACCGGCACGCTTTTGGTTTCGGGCGGCAATCTACCGATTTTCATAAGCTGGCACGCACCAGCTGACGGCGAACGTAAACGTTAACGAAGGTAAACTGTAAGTCCTTTGCAGTCAAGAGATTGTTTCAAAATGTCGTTAGCGCAGGATATGTCCGGTTGAGATAGCAAGTGAAGTGTGGGCTTTGCAGGCGGCGAGGGCAGGAGACCATGGAAGGCATGGTGCCTTACACGCAGGCCGCAGTGGAGCGAGCGATGAAGGTGCCCCTTTTATTGACTAAGAACTTCGCACTGGCATACACAAATCTTAACCCACTGATCGATAGGGCCGGATGTCTCGGCTCACGTTTCGAGGTGCTATTTCACGAACGTCAGGCCATGGGGGACGAGCCATCGGAATACATACGCGTAGAGCAGGACGATGATTCCGACGATAGAGCAGAGAGCTACGGAGTGCCAGGCGACGAAGCGGAAAATGATGCCTTCGTTGCCGACTTGCTCGGTGGCGGCGGTGGCGATGGTGATGGACTGGGCGTCGACCATTTTTCCCATCACGCCTCCGGCACTGTTGGCGGCGCACATGAGGATGGCCGGAGCGAGTTTTGCCCGCGAGGGGGCCAGGGGGAGGGTGCGCGCGGCCAAAGCCGACACCTAGAAACACCGAACCGCCAAATATTTTCGGCGTTTTTAATTTTTTCAGATTTTTTCGGTCGGCAGGATTCGGAGTGCAGGGGCCAGGTGCGGAGGGGCGGAAATTCTCAATGAGCGAAATCGCCTGTGGCTGTTGAAAAAGTCCGAGC
>PMXH01000451.1 GCA_003165855.1 Acidobacteriaceae bacterium
ATCGGCCTCCAATTGCACCCCCGCCTCACGTTTGAATGGCTCGCTATATTGCGCTTGGTTCTTTACCGTTGCTGCGCAATCGGCATCGCAGTCTACGGGCTGTGGATCCGAACCCGCTGCTGGTAGAGCGCCCAATATCGCAATCGCTAGCACGATTCGAAACGCTGAAGTCGGCATCGAAGCCCCTTTTGCATCAGATCCGGTCGCCCAATTTACGCAGTTGTTTGCGCAGCATTCAAGGTTACTGCGGTCACGTGGTTACAGCAGGCGAACGCAGGATTGCGATTCCTCGGAACAGTTGCAGAAGCGAGTAACCCATGAGAACAATGCCCCAAGCGGTCGAAATCAAACCGAGAGCCTGCGAATGTCCAGTTCGCGACTCGAAGAACAGCATCAAGGAAAGGCCAAGCGCGAGGGTAAACTCTACCCATGTCCATGTGGGGCCGGAGCGACGCAGGGAAATTCTGCGGTCGATATTCGAGCCTACCCACCACCAGAACAGGAAAACCAATAGCAGGTACTCCCAAAAGACGGACTGTATCCAGTAGCCTTTCGGCCAAAATAAATGATGGTTCATCTGATGAACGAATGTCAGATTCACAAGGGCTCGGGGAACGAGGTCAAGACTGTTGACGAGGAAATAGAAGCCAGGATTATATGCAAACGCCCCGTGGAACACTTGGGGCGACGTTGCGGCCGCCATCAGAACGTTTGCAGCAGAAAGGAGAATTCTCCAAGCCCAAGTCTTCATCTTAGATCCGTTCACAGCGATTTAAAATCCTAATTGCTTGTGCCTAGTCTGCCCTAAATTCTCCACGAGAAAAGTGACTATTGTAACCGGACGTTAGCTTTTATTGTCACTTTCGTGCGGCGCTGCGCGATCCCGGCTTTAGACGCCGGGGGAGAAACTTTCCAACCCCGGGTCCAACCACCACCCTCCGCATCGAGTTCGGGTTTCGTAACAGGATCACTCCTAAGTCGCCTTTTTCCACACTCCGAGAGAAACCTGCTCCGCCACTTACACGCCCCACGCCTTCTAATGGTTAGCGCCTCGCCGAATAAGTTGTAGTTCGGATTGCGCAACAGGAAAAAAATTCTTTCCCTGAGCCACTTTAGGTGGAGTACCCTGCTTCGCATTAGTGCTATAGAGCACTTTGGAAACTGTTGGTCTTCCATGAGTGCTGAATACAGCTGACTCTTACGACGCGGAGTCCGATGCAGCCGCAGCCGGAGTCTTCTCCCAATCACCCAACCGCGGGCGGATCGCTCTAGTACGTCCCCCGAATCAAGGAGCCACAATGAAGCGTGCTTTACTTTTCTCCTCCCTGCTCTGCGTCTTTGTCTCGGTTTCGCTGTTGGCGCAAGCGACAGTCACTCTGAGCCCGTCGAGCTACAACTTTGGCAGTACCCCGGTCGGCACAGGCACCGCGTGGGTTACCTTCACACTGGCCAACAGCGGCGGTTCTGCCGTGAGCATCAGCAACGTCACCGTCAGCGGTCCGTTCGTCGTATCCAGCAATTGCGGATCCTCGGTGGCGGCCAACGGCTCGTGTCCCATCTACGTGTATTTCTACCCAACTGTGGCGGGCGCGGCCAGCGGCACATTAACCGTGACCGACAGCGGCACGCAGACCTCTGCTCTCAGTGGGACTGGCGGGAGCGGCGGCAGTTGTACGACCACACCCAGCGCGCCCACCGGTTTGGCGGCGTCTGGCACAACCAGCTCCAGTACAAACCTGAGCTGGAACGCCGTTACTCCTCCCACGAACTGCACCATTAGCAGCTACACGGTATTGAAGAACGGAACCTCGATTGGAACGGCAACCGGCACTACGTTCGCAGTAACCGGCCTTACTGCTTCTACGGCTTACACCTTCACGGTTGAGGCGACCGACAGCAACGGCACATCGGGCCCCAGTTCAGGGGTGAATGTGACCACGCTGGCGAATTCATGCACGACCAAGCCAAGCGCACCGACGGGATTGGCTGCTTCCGGCACAACTAGTTCCGGCACTAACTTGAGCTGGACCACGGACACACCTCCGTCCGGCTGCACCATCAGCAGTTACACCGTGTTGCAGAACGGAACCTCGATTGGTACACCAACTGGCATTACCTTCGCCGTAAGCGGACTTGCGGCTTCCACTTCCTATACTTTCAGTGTAGAAGCCACGGACGCTGCCGGAACCTCTCCAGCAAGCGCCGGCGTGAATGTTACGACCTTGTCAGGCGGCGGCGGTTCCTGCGCAACAGCGTGGAGCGCCACTGCGATTTATACCCAAGGCATGACGGCCAGTGTGGGTGGCGAAAACTACGTTGCCAATTTCTGGACGCAGAACCAAAATCCGTCGACAAACAACGGCGGAGCGGGCAGCGGCGAACCTTGGACTGCGACCACACCTTGTACGACTTGCTCGGCTGTACCGGCTGTTCCGACTGGGTTGGCGGCATCCGGGACGACGAGCTCCAGCACAAACCTGAATTGGAATACGGTTACTCCACCCGCGGGATGCAGCGTCAGCTACAAGGTGCTGCAGAACGGAGCCTTGATTGCGTCCCCAACCACAACCTCCGACGCTGTGACTGGCCTGACGCCTTCGACCACTTACGGCTTTACGGTGGAAGCGACGGATGCGGCCGGCACCTCAGCCGCGAGTTCAACGGTGAATGTGACAACTCTGGCGAGCTCGTGCATCACCAAGCCGAGCACTCCAACGGGATTGGCGGCCTCGGGCACCACCGATTCCAGCACAAACCTGAGATGGAATGCGGTCACGCCTCCGGGCGGCTGCACCATCACGAATTACACGGTGTTGCAGAATGGGACTGCAATCGGAACGACAACCACCACGTCCTACACTCCGGGCAACCTCTCGCCCTCAACCACCTACACTTATACGGTCGAGGCGACAGACTATGCCGGCACGTCGGGCGCCAGCTCCGGCGTGAACGTAACGACAACTGCGCTCACCAACCTGTTTGTGGGTGGATGGTATGAAGAGTGGGGAACTTACTACGCCAATGCGAACGTTGCGGACCTGCAGAACAATGGCGTAGCCGGAGTCCTCACGCACGTTATTTATGCCTTTGCCAAGCCGGTCGCGAACGGCAGCAATGTGAATTGCGCGCTCGCCGACACCTACGCCGATTACCAGAAGGTCGTGCCGCAAGTGCCCGGCGCTACTCCGGCCACGGCACCGCTGCAAGGGAACTTTGGCGCGCTCGTGCAACTCAAGCAGCTTCATCCCAACCTGAAAGTGTTGATCTCCATTGGCGGATGGAATCCTCCCACCTATAACCAGCTCTTCGATCTCGCAGCCAGCACGACGGCCGAACGCCAGGCGTTTGTCGGTTCGTGCGTCAACATGTTCATCCAGGGCAATATCGCCTCGGGTGTCTCAACCGGAACTCTGTTCGATGGTTTCGACATCGACTGGGAGTTCCCGAACGCAAACGATACGGCCAACTTCACAGCGTTGATGACCGAATTCCGCAACGAGCTGACCACGTTGTCGGGAACGACCGGCAAGACGTATCAGGTGTTGGCCGATTTGGCTGCCGGTCCGTCAACCCCGGGCGCAGCCCAGGACTCGGGCAACGATGGTGGTTATGACACGATCAACATCGCGGGTCTGACTGCGGTGCTGGACTATATGAATGTCGACGGCTATAACTATGCCGGAGACTGGTCCAATGCCACCAATGACGCGTCACCGCTGTACGACGAAGCGGCCAGTCCGCTGTACGGAAAAGGTGACACGATTGACGCAACCGTACAGTACTATCTGTCGCACGGCGCAACGCCGGCCAAGTACACCATGGGCTTCCCGCTCTACGGCGCCGGTTGGGCCGGAGGTCTGACCTCAGCGAACAGCGGTATGTACCAGAACGCGACCGGAGTTACGGATCCGACGGGAGCCCTGACTCCGAATGGAACTTCCCCGGTTCCTAATATCAACGGGGTGGGGAATTGCCCGACGGGTGATAACCAGTCAAGTCCAACTGCGGGATGCGACTTCCTGTTGGTTGACGGCCTGGCAACCTACCGGACCATCGTAAACCTGCTGAACAACGGGTTTACCTCCAGCTACGACGCTACCCGTTGTGCGGTCCGTATGTTCAACGCAACCACCAACACTGCATTTAGTTACGACAATGCGCAGTCGGTGCAGTGCAAGGTGAATTACATCAAACAGTATGGCTTGGGCGGCGGCTACGTTTGGGCGGTGAAAGACGATGACCCGAACGGGGACTTAACCAAAGACTTGGCTGCAGATCTCAATCCGTAGAGACCTGGCGTCAGAAATAACAACAAAGGCAGGCTGACTAAGAGTCGGCCTGCCTTTGTTTCTTAGTACGATCGGCAAAGATGGGAGTTTCCAAAGCACGTGCAAACGCCCGCTATATAGCTCTGTAATCCTAGCGGCGTGCTTGGTTTTAAGTGACTTAGCGCATGCGTCGAATAAACAGAGTATGCCGTTCCGAGCGGTAGAAACCAACTCCGTAAATGGTAGCCTTGCCCTTGGTCGAATAGATGGTCTGGCGAATGCGCAAGAGCGAGGCACCCCGAGGCACACCAAGCATTTCCGCAATGCTGGCATCCGCCGATGTGGCATCGACTTCTTCGTCTGCGTAGGCCAACTTCGTCGCATAGTCATGTTCGAGAATCGCAAACAGGGAACCTCTTCCCAGAGGGGCGGACACGAGATCGGGAAAATCGCCCGCGGGCAAGTAGCAGGTTTCCAGCGCAAAAGGCTCTTCCCCGGTAAGCCGGAGACGCTGGATTTTTAGTACTCGGGTTGCTGCCGGCAGCCCGAGCCTGGCTGCAACTTCCGGCTCGCCCTCAATCACCTTTGCCACCAACACCTTGGAGCGCGGAGCCAAACCGCGGCCCGACATTTGTTCGGTATAGCTCATCAACTTGTTAAAGTGGATCTTGGGCACGGCGACGAAGGTGCCTGCCCCGAGGCGGCGTTCGACGATTCCCTCATGTTCCAGGCCGGCCAAGGCGTGGCGAGCCGTCATCAGGCTCACCTTGTGGGTCTTGGCCAGTTCGCGTTCCGACGCAACCGCATCCCCCGGTTTCAGACCAGCGGACGCGATGCGGTCGCGGATCTCGCTTTGGATCCTCTTGTAAGCGGGCATCCTGTTGCGATGATTTCCAGACATAATTTGTTATTTCCAGATTCCCTTGGGCGGCGAGCCCTGTCAGGAAGGGCCGCACGCGTCAAGTCCCCGATGCGGCCACTTGCCGCGCCATATTGCTATATAGCTTATTGAGAGTTTGATGTAAAGCCCAATTCTTGAAAGGGATGGCATTGATGGTCCTTCACAGAGGATGGGCAGAGAGCCTGGGCATGAAAGGCGCGTCGGTACGGGGGATCAGGAGGCTGGGGAGGCGCCGGAATCTCGCTGGCAACGAGTCATTGACAGCGATTTGATGCAGTCATTTCCCGATTTGGGAGTGGTTCTGGCCTCCGACTCTTTCTGGTGTCGATCCTCTCTGACGATGAGGATGGATCGCCTCCGGTCGCATCGAACAATTTTCTCAGGATCATTGTTTTTTTCTTCTTGACTAGGCAGTATCGCGTGCTATATAGCATAGTGCGTTGGGGCATAGTGCGTTTGAATTAGCATCTGGTTTGGAACGTCCAGTTGAGGAAGCCGGCTTGGAGGTCCTGTGATGACGAAATTGACGTGGAAAATACGTAGAGGTTCAAGGGTGGACAGTCGCGGAATTATGCGGAAGCATTCTTCATTTCTGGCGGCGTGCATAATTATCTTAAGCTTGTCCGCAACAGGGTTGGGACAAGAGTTGGCGGCGACACTCACAGGGACGGTGACCGATTCCAGCGGAGCCGTTGTGGCGGGCGCGACGGTCGTGGTTCACAGCGAGGATATCGGTGCTGATTTGCGCTCTGTGACCGCCACCGACACCGGCAATTTCAATATCACGAACCTCCCCGCGGGTCGATATACAGTAACGGTCAAGAGCAGCGGCTTTGATACTTACGTGGCGAATGCCGTCATTCTCAACGTCGCCGAAAAGCACACTCTTTATGTGCAGTTGAAGCCCGGAAAAGTTAGCGAAACCATGGAAGTGACGGCGGAAAACACGCCGATTCAAACCACGACGGCGGAAGAATCCGGGACCGTCACAGGGGACCAGGTTCGAGGGCTGGCGCTGAACAACCGCAATTTCGAGCAGCTTGTGCTGCTGCAGCCTGGAGTCGCCAACCAGTTGGGCGATGAACCCGGATTTGGGCTGTCCAGCAACACAACGATTTCGGTCAATGGGGCTCGCGCCGGCGCCAATAACTGGACCGTGGACGGCGCTGACATCAACGATAGCGGCTCCAACGGAACCCTGCTGAACACACCCAGTATCGACGCGATCCAGGAGTTCACCCTGGAACGCAGCAACTATGATGCATCCTTCGGGCGGAGCGGCGGCGGCCAGATCGTGGTCGCGACCAGGTCGGGAACCAACCAATTCCATGGCAGCGCCTACGAGTTCAACCGTAACAACTACTACAACGCGAATACGTTTGAAAACAAGCAGGCCATCGCTGACAGCGGTTACGTTCCGGGCCTTTCGGGAAACGGGACCCCGATTGAGCGCTACAACGACTGGGGCTTTACCATCGGCGGCCCTATCGAAATTCCCAAGCTTTATAAGCCGGTTAAGGATAAAACTTTCTTCTTCTGGTCGGAGGAGTGGCGTCACTCGAGTCTTCCGGGGAGTACAGAAATCCCTGTGCCCACCACGGCGCAACTTGGCGGCGTCTTCACCACTCCCATTAACACCGCTCCCGCTGGATGTGTGACTACGGCTGGGTCGGGGTCGAGCGAAACCTACACCATCAACCCCACCTGCTACAGCCAAAACGCCGCTGCTTATCTAGCAGCGTTCATGGTCCCCAATCCGCCCAACTCGGGGAGTAACCAGTTGGTCGAGAGTTACAGCTCGTTGAACAACTTCCGTCAGGACATTATCCGTCTCGACCAGAACGTCGGCGACCGGGTCCGTCTGTATGGCCGTTACATGCAGGACAGCGTGCCGGAGAACTTTCCTTTCGGACTCTGGGGTACGGCGAACTATCCTGGGACGGACGCGGTCTCGCTTAACGCCCCGGGCCGTAATCTGGTCGCGAATGCTTCCATGAGCATCTCGCCGAAAGTGGTGAACGAAGTCGAATTCGCCGACTCCTGGGGAGCGATCAACGCGACGCTGAGCGGCGTCGCCAATTCACCGTCCTTCACTAGTCAGCTTACCGGCAACACTGCCTACCAGGATCCCTATGGACGTGCTCCGAATGCCAGCATCGTTGGCTACACAGGTTTAACCAACGGAGACGCGCCTTACTTTGAGAGAAACATCGATAAGAACATATTCGACAACCTTTCCATTCAGCACGGCAACCACACCATCCGCCTTGGGGCTACCGTGATGTGGATGACGAAGACGGAGAATGCTTCCTCCGGTCTGGCTCAGTTCAACTTCGACGGTGCGAACGGGAACGATCCCTTTGCGAATTTCCTGCTGGGACAGGCTGCCAGCTATGCCCAGGCAGATAAGGATACGATCCCAGATCTCCACTACGTGAACTTCGAGGCCTATGTGCAGGACGATTGGAAAGTAACACCGCGCCTAACCGTGAATCTCGGCGTTCGCTATAGTTATTTCCCATCGCCTTGGGATGCTAACAATTTTCTTGTCAACTTCGATCCTGCCAAGTTTGTGCCCGGCGTAGTTACGATCGACAGCACGGGCAACATGGTCCCAGGGCCTGCAGCCAATGCGGCCACATATGCCAATGGCATGATCTTTCCCACCGGGGCAACTTGCTCGGCGGCGCAGGCGATTTATGCTTCGGCCACTTGTTCTCCATACGGCAGCCGGGTCAACGCCAGCTCGAACAACAACTGGGGTCCCAGATTCGGTTTGGCTTGGGATCCGCAAGGCAACGGCAAGCTGGCGGTTCGCGCCGGATATGGTCTGTTCTACGACCGCACGCTCAACGGTATCTGGGAACAGAACGAGTTCGGGACGTACCCGTTTAATGCCGACCCCCCATTGGTTCAGACTGCAGCAACCAACAGCCCCGCAGAGAACCTGAACCTGTTCGACAACTCCTCTGCCGGAACGGCTCCGGGCCCGTCTCTCGCGCCCATCAACCCAGTTATGACCGGGACGCCAACGGCAAGTGGCACGCTGGCCTTCAAAGCTCCCAGCTACCAGGACTTCAACGTTACGGTGCAACGCGAAGTCATGCCGAACACTGTGTTTGAAATCGGCTATGTGGGTACGAAGGGGACGCATCTGCTCGGTGACATCGACCTCAATCAGCCCACGGTCGCCGCACGTCTTGCCAACGAACTGGTGGACGTGAACGCCATACGCCCGTATGCCGGCTACGGGGCCTTCGCCGATCGATCGCCTGTGTTCACCAGCAACTACAATTCGCTCCAGGCATCCCTCAATCGGCGGATGAGCCAAGGGCTGACCCTTGGGGTTTCCTATACCTGGTCCAGACTGCTCACCACCAACCCTGTCGACCGGGGCTTTGGGGCCACCGATACTTACGACCTGAAGCAAGGCTACGGCCTGTCTACGCTAAACACGCCGCAAATATTGGTCGTCAGCTACGTGTACCAGGAGCCGTTCTTCAGGAACCAGCGCGGCGTAGGGTGGTTGCTGGGCGGCTGGGAAATTTCCGGCATTGCCAACTTCCAAACCGGGCAGTCGTTGACCGTGACGCAACCGCTCGACCCATTCGCTCAAGGCACGAACCGTGGATTGGGTTTTCTGCAAGGCGACGCAACTAACCGGGCGAATCAAAGCGGCAGCGCTGGCGGCCCAAAAACTGTCAATGAGTTCTTCAATACCGCCGCGTTTTCACAATCGGTAGGAGCGTTTGGCAGCTCGGCTCCGGGAGCGCTATTGGGACCAGGTTTTCAGCGCTGGGACACGTCACTCTTTAAGAATATCCATTTCGGCGAACGAGCCAGCTTCCAACTTCGGCTGGAAACGTTCAACACCTTCAATCACGGCAGCCCGTCCCAGCTTTGCAATGGCGTCTGCGAGGTGAACACCTCAGCTTTCGGGCAGGTCACGGCTTATCACATTCCGCGCAACGTGCAAATCGGAGGAAAGTTTAACTTCTAACCGTCACCGCAAAGCGCATGCTGGAGACCGGCGTGCGCTTTGTGCTTTCTGTAACTATCCAGCAATATCAAGCCTCTTCCGCAGCCTCACTGGCTTTCGTTCCTTTTAATCGCGGCCGCCCTGCGTTTTTCCTGTATCTCGAGTGCTATCCTCTGTTCGTTCGCAGCTTCGGGGGCCTGTCCTAATTGCCGCAACGCGGTGCCGAGAACAAAGTGGGCCTCGACGTAGTTAGGATCGACCTGGATGGCTTTGCGAAGCGGCGCAACCGCGGCGCGGGGATGTTGCAGCGCCAGCTCCGCCTTCCCCAGGCCAAACAGAGCCTCGGTATAACGAGGGTTCACCGCCAGGGCGGCCCGAAAATGAGGCTCGGCCTCTGCGGGTAGGGAGTTGTCCAGTAGGATCAGACCGAGAATGCAGTTCGAGATGGGATCGCTGGGAAAGCGCTGCAGCTCTGCGCGAAACTCTTTCTCGGCCAGTTCGGTCTCACCCTCCNNCCCTCCCGCCAATACTGGAACCCCAGGCCGGAATGCACTCCCATGAAGTTCGGGTCTGCTTGCTCCGCCGCTTGATACTCTTTGATGGCTTCCGGCCGATTCGACATCTGGTCATAGGCCGTGCCCATCATGACGTGAGCGGATGCGGAGTTTGGATTTACCTGCATGATTCGTGCGAACACGTCAGTCAGGGCCTTGTAATCCTTCATCCGCAGGTACGCCTTGCCGAGCATATCGAGCGTTTCCAGGTCGGAGGGATCGACGTGGTTCGCCCGTTCGAGGTACGCGGCTGCCTCCGGATANNGCCAGCACAATTCCCAAGTTGTTTAGTGCGGCGAGTGAATGCGGATCAATTTTCAAGGCGCGGCGAAGATCCGCCGCTGCAGCCTCGTTGTCGCCTTTATGCATTGCTTCCGCGGCATGTTCGAGGTACGTGTGTAGCTGTATTTCTGTGCCATTCGAGGGCGGGGTGTTGGGCGGCGCTCCCGCCTGTGCGGCGGCCACGCAATGCGCAATCATCAGCCCCATGGCATAGATCCTCACGATCCGTAGGGCGCGGCTTTGCACTGGCATACAACCAAATTTTAACCCACTGATCGATAGGGCCNNGTCAGGCCATGGGGGACGAGCCATCGGAATACATACGCGTAGAGCAGGACGATGATTCCGACGATGGAGCAGAGGGCTACGGAGTGCCAGGCGACAAAGCGGAAAATGATGCCTTCGTTGCCGACTTGCTCGGTGGCGGCGGTGGCGATGGTGATGGACTGAGCGTCGACCATTTTTCCCATCACGCCTCCGGCACTGTTGGCGGCGCACATGAGGATGGGATCGATGCCGAGTTGTTGAGATGTAATGCGCTGCAGGCTGCCGAAGAGGGCATTGGCGGAAGTGTCACTGCCGGTAAGCGCCACCCCCAGCCAGCCCAGGAATGTGCCGAAGAATGGATACAGCCATCCTGTGCGGGTGAAAGCCAGGCCCAGCACGGCATCCAGCCCGGAGTAGCGCGTGACATAACCAAGGCCCAGCAT
>PMXH01000292.1 GCA_003165855.1 Acidobacteriaceae bacterium
TGTTGTCCAGGCTGGGCATTTGTCCGCCCATGCCGCTGGGCATTGCGGCCGGTTGCGAGCTGCCCACTTCCGGAGTGGGCGCGGCAGACTGGGACCCGCGGAAGAGGTAGCCGATCGCCAAGCCTACCAGGAGGCAAACCGCCGCCATTGCGTACACCTGCTGTACCCGCCATCCCGACCCATTCACTGGCCGCTCAACCGCTTCATCTGGCATGCGTCGTCTTCTCCTTACAATCTGCGCCTTCTTGACTTGGAGCACCCCACGAAATCTCTAATGAAGGCATCCCAAATGCCACATCGCGACTGTGAGGTATCAGCTCCTACCCGGCATCTCCGGGGCGGGGAACGAACCCAGGGATTCGCGTCTTTCTCCGCAGGCCATTCGTCGTTCTCTCCTTCGCTTCGCTCCGCTCACCTACCCTGCCTACCTTACCGGCGCAGAGGGTGCTAGGACAGCAAGCGCTGTCACAGGCAAATGTGACGTGGGTCACACGTCCCTTGGCGCCCGCTAAGGCAGCTCACCCCTTCTTGCTTTAGGAACTCCAGCTTTCGCGATCCCAACCTAGCGCTCAGTTCTTGCGCACCGAGATCACCGACGCCGTATAGCGATCGCCCCGCAACAACGAGAGACTGTATTCAATGGCTACGTTTTGCGCATCGTACGTTGTCTCCCGGATCATCAGTAGCGCATTCCCCACAGAAGTCTGAAGTATTTCCGCGTCTTCTTCTCCTGCAATCACGGCCCCGATCACCTCTTCCGCCCATTGCAGTTTGCGCTTGTAGCTGTGCTCGAAAATGGAATAAAGAGACTGTTTCTCCAGATCTTGTTTATCGATCCCCGTGAAGATCCGTGCGGGAAGGTAGCTGGTGACCACCGCCACCGGTTCACCGTTCACCGAGCGGAGACGCCGGGCCCGGTACACGCGCTCCCCCGGCGTGAGCTTAAGCGCCTGAGCCACCTCCAGTTCAGGATCTTCCAAACCCATGCTGAGCAAGCGGGCCGATGGATTGAGCCCTCGCCTCCGCATCTCCTCACTGAAGCCGCGAAGCTGCTGAAAATTCCACGGCACGCGTCCAGAACCGATCACGGGCCGCTTGCCCTTGGCAATCACCAAGAGACCTTCGGCTCGCAGTTTCTGAAATGCCTGCCGGACCGGCATCTTGCTGATCCGGAGAGCCTGGGCAATTTCGCCCTCCGAGCAGAATGTCTCCCCTTGAGTCAGCTTCTTCTTCTTGATCAGCTCGCGCACATGATCCACAATCTGCATGTAGTAGGGCACGAAGCTGTTGTTGTCGATCATTAGGCCCAGCTTCTCTACAGTGACCAAATCGGTTTGCGGCAAAGCACCCTCCGTACCAACCAAGCTACATAGTATACAATGTGCATATCAATCTTCAAGCCGACTTTCATCCGATATTTCTTGAGGTCCATTTGCAGAGTTCGTCACCTAAGTAAATGGCTTTTTATCAGTGTCTTGTATGCTAACCTGCAAGCCGATAGGAATAGCAAGTCGGTACTAGCTGAAAAATTGTCTTGACATCATATATGCATACGCGGTTCATATGCGTCTGTACGGGAGATCCCTTATGGTCGCCATCAATCTTAAGCGTCAAGAATGCCCCTCTCACAGCCCCGCTCGCATCGTCGCGACCCTCTTCCTATCACTGTGCGTGCTTTTCACCTTCACCGTCACCGCCGAAGCTCAAGTCGAGTCGGGAAAAATTGTTGGGACTGTCAAAGACCCTTCCGGAGCCGTCGTCGATAGCGCGGCGGTCAAGGTCACGGAGATCCAGACCAATATCGAGAGAAAAACGAAAACCGATAGCAACGGCGAGTTTCTGGTCACCGAACTAAAGTCCGGCGAGTACACGGTAACCGTGGAGCATCAGGGATTCAAGAAAGCGCTGCAAGCCGCTTTCAAGCTGGACGTGAATCAAGTCGTTCGCGTCGATATCACGCTGACCGTCGGCTCCATCAGCGAAGAAGTCGTGGTCACTGCAGCCGCTCCCCTGATCGAGTCCGAAACCTCTTCCCTCGGACAGGTAATCGCGCAGAGCCAGGTCCACGATCTTCCGTTGGACGGACGTGACTTCGTGGAACTGGCTTATCTCACACCCGGCGTCAACCAGGGACCAAGTGCCGGCTACACCGTGCAGCAGGGCGGCATACCGGAAGATCAACGGGGCAATGCATCCATCCAAGTGAATGGGCTCACCGCCACCAACAACAATTTCCTCCTCAACGGCTTCGACAACAACGAACAGCAGATCGGAATTGAAGTAATCCAACCCTCCATCGACGCCATTCAGGAATTCAAAGTGCAAACCAACAGTTTCGGTGCGGACATCGGCCGGGGCGGCGCCGTGGTCAATGTGGTGTTGAGGTCCGGAACCAACCAGTTTCACGGCAGCCTGTTTGAGTTCCTGCGCAATTCCGCCTTCGACGCCAAGAACTACTTCGACAGTTCCACTCAACCCATAGCACCGTACAAGCAAAACCAGTTCGGAGGAACTTTCGGCGGTCCGATCCTGAAAGATAAAACCTTCTTCTTCGTCGACTATCAGGGAACTCGCATCCGGCAAGCCCAGACCTTTATTTCAATTGTCCCGTCTCCTTCCGAGATTGGGGGCGACTTTTCGGACCTGTTGACCGGGCAGACGTTTTCCCCCTGCCCCACTCCTTCGCCCACCGACACTTTCGATACCGGCACGATCTTTGACCCTTTCACCAGCCGGAACTACCTCTGCTCGGACAACGTTACCACCGTGCCAATTCGCACACCGCTTCCAGGTAACGTGATCCCACCCTGCAGCAGCGCCCCCGACGGCGCCTGCCTCGACCCAGCCGCGCTGAACCTCGTTCAACTCTTTCCCGCACCCAATCGCTCTCTTGCCGCCGGAAACTACTTGTCCAACCCATCGGCCAGCAACAATCAGGATTCCTTCGACGTTCGCGGAGATCATCAGCTCACCAGCAAGAACAATTTGTCCCTCACCTTCAGCTTCAACAACGTGCAAGCCTTCGCTCCAGATCCGTTTCCCGGGGAAGCCGGCGGAGGAAACTTCACCGGTCACATCACAAACTTGGCCCGATCCGCCGGAATCAGCGATGTGCACACCTTCTCTGCAGACAAAATCAACGAACTCAAGATCGGCTATTCCCGCTACGTGGTGCGAGCCATACAGAACTTCGCCGGCCAGCCCATCTCGCAACAACTCGGCATCCCGGGTATTTTTGATCCCAACAACGCGTCGGCCACTGGCGGCCTGCCCAATCTCCAGTTCTCCAGCCTGAGCCCGCTCGGAAGTACGGACTGGTTTCCCGAGTTCCTGAACGAGAACAACTACCAATACGTCGACGCCTTCACCTACGTGCACGGCCGGCACTCCTTCAAAATGGGAGCCGACGTGCGCCGCCGCCTGCACGGCTTTTTCCAGACCCAGAACGCGCGTGGTGACATGATGTTCAACGAACTCTTCACTTCAGACTTGACCACCGACACAGGCGGAAGTGCGCTGGCTAGTTTCCTCATGGGTTATCCAGACTCCGCCTATCGCGACGGCCAGAAAGGATCGTTTGGGATGCGCTGGACCGAGTTCAGTGCCTATCTCATGGATGATTTCCGGGCGACCCCTAAACTGACCCTGAACCTTGGTCTGCGCTACGATCTCTTTACCCCGCCGGTTGAGCAGGAGAATCGCCTGGCCAATTTCGACTTCTCTACCGGGCTATTTGTCTCGCCCCAGATGCCCGGCGTAAGCGCTTCCGGAAACGTAAAGACGGATCACAACAATTTCGCTCCCCGCATCGGATTTGCCTGGACACCCTGGAACGACAAGACCGTGATCCGGGGAGGATTTGGAATCTTCTACGACGTGCAGGCCGATCAGAGTGATGCCGAGCTCGCCTACAATCCTACCGGGCTGTTTTTCAGCCAGAACATTTTCAACCCCGCGACCACCCCGAGCATGCGGATCTCAACCGGTTACCCGGCTCCGGTCTACGCAACGGTGTCGAACCCCGCTGGACGCGCCAGTGCGTCGCTGTTCAACAACCGCACCACTTACATTGAGGAGTGGAATCTGAACATCGAGCGGGCGCTCTCCAAGAGCATGGCGCTGCAGGTCGCCTATGTAGGAACGCGCGGCGTCAAGCTCGCGTTTCTCAGCAATCGCAATCAGCCGACTCAACCCTTGGACAGTAATTTTGAAAACTGTCCCACTATCACTGACCCTTCCTGCGCAACTCCCGGCGCCCCGACAAATTTTGGCCGACTCTACTACGATACGGTGCCGAACGTCGGCGAAATCCGCACCCTGGCCAATGGAGCTTGGTCCGTCTCCCACGGATTGCAGGTTAAGTTTGAGAAAAGATTCTCGGCCAACTGGAGCATGCTGAACTCCTACACCTGGCAGCACACCATTGGACAGACCGAAGAAGACGAGTACCTGGAACCACAAGACACGTACAACCTCAAAGCCGAGCGTGGCGATAACGCTCCCGATTTTCGCCAGCAGCTTTCTTCCGCATGGTCGTACACTCTCCCCATCGGCCCGGCCCAGCGCTTTTGGAACGGTGCGGGACCGACCCACTGGGTGACAGAGGGCTGGCAACTGAACGGGATCGTCGCCCTGCACTCTGGAGAAGCCCTTACTCCGCTGCTCTCTACCGATTACACCAACACAGATTCAGGCGCCCCGCGGCCCGATGCCGTCGGAAATCCTTACGATTTCTCTAACGCAACAAGCGTAGGCTGCCCCTCAAACAAACAGACGATTGAGTGCTGGTATAACCCCGCAGCCTTCGCTATTCCGGCACTGGCTCCTGGACAAACCTTTTCCCACGACTACGGAGACGCCCGTCGCGGTTCGCTGCGCGGCCCGGCCGAGTTCAACGTGGACGCTTCTCTGTTCAAGAATTTCAGCTTCACTGAGAAGTCGAAGCTGCAATTCCGCGTGGAAGCCTTTAACCTGTTCAACACTCCGGAGTTCTCGCTTCCCTACGCCGCGGTAGACCAGATAGGCTCGCCCGCCAGTTCTGGGTCCCCGCTGGTTCCCAGCCTTTCCGGGTCTATCACGAGTACAGTACATGCTTCGCGGGAGATTCAACTGGCACTCAAGTTCACGTTCTAGAATGGTTCGCGAACTCGCTTCATCAACAAGAATGCTTGGGTGATGAACATGACTAACAATACGGAATGTTTTTTGGCAGCCTGCGCGACAACTCTGCAATGCAGGCAGAAGAAATGTGGGCAGCAACGATGCGACTCGTAATAATGCCGACAGTACCGTGGAAGAGCGAAGCTTCAGCGCGGCGTAAGGCGCCAGGAATCACAGCGGGCTTCAGCCCGTGTGGTCGCACTTTTCCCCCCGCGCAAATTTGTCCGCAGCCTATCAAGTTCGTCCTCCCGTTCCTGCTGATATTGCTTTGCGCGTGCAGTCTGGCCATCGCTGAAGACGGGACCAAACCGACAAAGTCCGAATCACAAGTCTCAACCACCACTACTTCCGGCGGAACCCAATTGCCGGCAGTGCATCTCGACGGCAATTACTTCTCCCGCGACGGCCATCGCTTCATCCCCGTGGGCGCGAACTGGGTGCCCGCAAAAGCGGCTATGCAATGGCCCACGCAGTGGGATCCCAAAGCCATTGAAGCCGATTTCGCCCGAATGCACGAACTCGGCTTCAATACCATTCGCCTCGATTTTGTTTGGGCCTGGATTGAGCCTCGCCCCGGCGACTACAACCCGGAAGCGTTTCGCGATCTCGATTTCCTGATTTCCCTCGCGCACCGATATCACATCTATCTGCATCCCTCTCTTCTCATCGGCGGAGAAGTAGGAGAAGCCTATTGGGATGTTCCCTACCGGCAGGGCAGGCATCCTCATTCCGATCCCGACATGCTCCGCATCCAGACCGACCACGTAGCCGAACTGGCGCGCCGCTATGGAAAAGAAACCGCGATTCTCGGCTGGGATCTAACCGACGAGCCTCCCTTCTGGATTGCCGCTGACAGCACCACCGACGCCATGGCCATCAACTGGACGCGCCTGCTTTCCTGGTCCATCCGCCGCCACGACACTCTGCACCCGATTGTTGTTGGCACCAGCATGGAAGATGTCGGGCGCGGCCCGTTCCGCCCCGATAATCTCCGCGAGGAAGCCGATTTCTTCAGCGTGCATCCTTACTCCATCTATGCGCCCAAACTTTTTCCTGACGCCATGCTCTCCGAGCGCGGCACCTATGGATCTGCCTTCGAGACCGCGCTCTCCGGCGGCGCTGGCCGTCCCGTCATGGTGCAGGAGATTGGAGCTTCGTCTGCCCAGTACGATCCAGAGCAAATCGCAAAGTATCTGCGCGCCAGTCTTTACTCGGGTCTGGGTGCCGGGGCCAACGGGTTTCTTCTCTGGTGCTACACCGATGCCGCTCCGGAGCAGTTTCACAAAGTACCCTACCTCCGGTCTCCCCATGAAACACAATTCGGTCTGACCACCTGGGATGGTAAGGATCGGCCGTCAGCAAGAATGTTTAAGGAGTTTGAAGACGTTGTCGGCCGACTCGATCTCGCCGGAATTGAGCCAACTCCAGCCGATGCCGCGATCATTGTGCCCTATGAGTGGTCAAAGCCGCATGGCGACTTCTCTCACTATGGCCTGACCGGCCCGGAAGTTGTTCCCTACACTTCAACCGACGAAGGCGCGAATGTGGCGGGACAATCGCAGCCGAACTTCAGTGAGGAAAATCTCTGGATCACCGGCTCGTGGTTATCGTCCTTCGTCCTCGCGCACCGCGCCGGTATGAAAGCAGATTTCCCGCGCGAGTACGACGACTGGCAGAAGCGCCCGTTGTTGCTGCTGCCCTCGCCCTTGACCAGCACCGACAGCTTTCTGGTCCACGTGCACTCCGACTTCTGGGAGAAAGCCAAGCAGTATGTCTCCAAGGGAGGTGCGCTCTACGCGTCCGTTGCCGCCGACGCTGCCATCCCTGAAATGGAGTCGCTGTTCGGCGCAAAGATGGTCGACGCCAATCCCAAGGACGACATCACGCTGAAAATCGTGACTCCGTTCGCCAGTCTAAGAGTGGGAGACACTTTTCACTACTCGGTGCCGTCCGCAACCCCACGTTCCTGGGGCGCGATTCTCGAGGTCAACGGCGGAACCGTCATCGCCGTCGATCAGGACAACAAGCCCGCGCTGGTGGCCAACACTCTGGGTTCGGGCAAGACGCTGCTCAGCGCATACCCTTTAGAAAGCTATCTCGCGAATCTCCCCGCCGCTTTTGACAAGCCTGAGACCACGTATCGCATCTATCAGGCGTTTCGCGACTGGGCAGGCATCAAACCGCTCTTCCACGGCGACCAGCCTTCGGTCGAGGTCTGCGCCTTGAGCGCTGGAACTCATGGGTACGTGATCGTAACCAGTCACAGTCCCGAAGCGCAGAGTGTGACCATCGCCGCGACCGTCCCCTTGCATTCCCTCACGAGAATCACGCCGCAAGGTGCGACGCCAATCCAAATTGCCGGCGCCACATTCAAGGTCGATATAGGAGCTTATGAGGGTGACGTCTTCGAATGGAAGTAATGAGGAGGAGCCTTTGATCGGAGCCGTCGATATCGGTGGCACCAAGATAGCCGTTGGGATGATTGACAGCGATGGCAAAGTCCTGTCCCGCCTGGAATGCCCCACGGACGCTGATCGCGGTTATCCGGAAGCCTTGCGGCGGATCACGGAGATGCTCCGCGCCACCGCGCAGACCGCAAATGCACAAATCTCCGGCATCGGGATCGGTTCGACCGGACCGGTCTATCCACTGACCGGTGCGATCGGTGATGTCAACTTTTTTCCCCATTGGAACGGAGAGAATCCGGTCAGAGATCTGCACCAAACCTTTCAGGTGACAGTGGCGATGGAGAACGATGCCGATGCCGCCGCTCTTGCAGAAGCTGGCTGGGGTGCCGGTCAGAACAAGAGCCGATTGATTTACGTAACCATCGGAACCGGAATCGGAACCGGACTTGTCATCGATGGCCAGCTCTACCGTGGCGTAGATCACTCTCACCCGGAAATCGGCCATCATGTCATCGATCCTTCCGGTCCCCTCTGCCTGTGCGGCTTTCGGGGATGCTGGGAATCTCTCGCCGCCGGCCCGGCCATGGTCGCTTGGCTGGAGGGCGAGGCCCCCGCGGATTACCCCCATCGCGACCATTTGACTGCCAAACGAATCTGCGAGCTGGCAATCGAGGGCGACGGCTTGGCCACCCGGGCGGTGGAGAGAGAGGCTCACTACCTGGGCCTCGGCATCGCCAACCTGGTCACCATGTTTGTTCCCGACGCGATCGTTTTGGGCGGCAGTGTTATGAAGAGCGCCGTTCTTTTTCTGGAGGGAATTCGGAAAACTATTTGCGCCAGTTGCCGCTTCGTTCCCTTCGAGAAAGTGGACCTGGCTCTGGCCTCGCTCGGAGAAGATGCCAACCTGATTGGCGCGGCAAGAGTCTGGCATCACCGGTTCGCAACGGAAGGACATCCGCTTGGTCGTTGATCTCAAAGTAATCGAGGGCGAGTACTTGCGGGACATCCTGCAGCAGCCGCAAGCGCTGGAGAATACCCTTGAAACCCTGGACCGATCGAAAGAATTACTGGATCTGGCTGCGCGTCTGCATAAAGGCAAATTTCAGCGCATCGTTCTTACCGGCATGGGCTCCTCGTTTCACGCGCTCCATCCTCTGAATTTGCAACTGATCGGCCAGGGATTTACCTCCCTCATGGTGGAGACTTCCGAGTTGGTCCATTACAAGAATCGCTTCTTTGACCCTGAAACACTGATTATTGCTGTGTCGCAGTCCGGTCGAAGCGCCGAAATGGTCCGGCTGGCGGAAGTGAATCGCAAGCGCTCGGCAGTGATCGCCGTAACCAACACGCCCGAAAGTCCTCTCGTCAAACACGCCACCGCCGCTTTATTCACCCAAGCTGGCAGCGAGTTTTCGGTGTCGTGCAAAACTTATGTCACGGCTCTGATGGCTCTGAAGTGGCTCGGAGACGTCCTATGTGAACGGGATGTAAGACAGACCCGCCGGGAATTAAGTCATGCCGCGCCCGCAGTGGCCGCGTATTTGGCCGATTGGAAAGACTATGTTTGGAATTTGGTCCAGAGCCTGAACGACATTCGCCACCTGTTCTTCGTGGGCCGCGGATCGTCCCTGGCCGCCGTCGGTACTGGCGCACTCATCGTGAAGGAGTCGGATCACTTTCATGGCGAAGGAATGAGCAGCGCGGCCTTCCGCCATGGTCCGTTGGAGATGCTAAGCGGGGAAACGTTTGTGCTCGTGTTTTCAGGAGACGCCAAAACTCGCGACCTCAATCTCCGTTTGCTCGCAGACATTCAACAGCAAGGCGGGCGCGCTGCCCTCGCGGGAGAAACCGCCACGCAGGAATGCTTCCGGCTCACCAGTCGCAGCAGCAGCGTGCGCACCATTCTCGAAATCTTGCCGATCCAGATGATTACTCTTGCCCTGGCAGCTCGCGCCGACCGCGAGCCCGGAAGGTTCGAACTGGCAACCAAAGTTACGACAACCGAATAAGGCGGAAGGAAATCTCCATGGCGCGAAGCCGTTACATGGTCGGACTGGTCTTCCTGGTGTTCTTTGTGATGTCGCTGTTGACCAATATCTTGGGCCCGATCGTTCCTGACATCATCAACAGCTTCAAGGTCAGCCTGACCGCTGCCGCCCTGCTGCCTTTCTCCTTTTTCATAGCCTATGGCGTGGTGTCGATTCCCGCTGGCTTCTGGGTCGAGAGATACTCCGAAAAGCCCGTAATGATGGCCGCATTTGTGGCCGGGACATTAGGCTCCCTAAGCTTCGCGCTCTATCCCGCCTATTTCGTTGCGATTTTTTCGCTGTTCGTGATGGGCGCGGGCATGGCTACTCTGCAAGTCGCGGTTAACCCGCTGTTGCGCGTCGCCGGCGGAGAAGAAGAATTCGCTTTCAACTCCGCCTTTGCGCAACTGATCTTCGGCTCCGCCTCATTTGCCAGTCCCCGTATCTATTCCTACCTGGTCGAAAATCTTGGAGATCGCTCCAAAGCTCGCAATCCTCTACTGCGCCTGCTGGGCAGCATTACGCCACCCAGTCTTCCCTGGGCCTCGATGTATTGGATTTTCGCCGTATGCACCTTGCTCATGATTGTGGTCCTTTTCTTTACCCACTTTCCCAAGGTAGAGCGTAAGGAAGATGAACGGGCCGGATCGAGCCAAATGTATCGCGAACTTTTGCGGAAACCGATTGTCTGGTTTTTCTTTCTCGCCGTGTTCGCCTATGTCGGCTCGGAACAAGGCACTGCCAATTGGATGTCCGAGTTCTTGTCGAAATACCACGGCTATGACCCACACACCGCCGGTGCTACCGCAGTCTCATGGTTCTGGGGACTGCTCACCGCGGGCTGTTTTATCGGCATGCTGCTTCTCAAGATTTTCGACAGCCGCTACGTCCTGATCGGCACTTGTCTCGGCGCGCTCTTGTGCTTGACCGCGGCCCTGTTCGGCCCCGCGAATGTTTCAGTGATTGCTTTTCCCGCGATCGGTCTTTTCGCGTCGGTGATGTGGCCTATCCTGGTTTCGCTCGGACTCAATTCCGTGTCAGAACATCACGGCTCCTTCGCAGGAATCCTGAGCACTGGAATCATGGGCGGCGCCGTCGTGCCCGTCATCATTGGACGCATCGGCGACCACTTCGGCCTGCGCGCCGGAGTCGCGTTCCTCTATGTCACATTCGCCTGCGTTCTGAGTGTTGGCTTCTGGGCCAAGCCACTCATCTCTAACGCGACCGTCAGTTTCAAGAAAACCGAAGTTCAGCCCGGCTAAAAGCCCTTCGTAGAGGGAACTCATGAAACCATTCCATCGAACCTTCTGTGCTGCTCTTTTACTGGTACTCGTCACCGGCGGCGGCTTGGGCCAGACGAAAACCAAATCCAGTCAGGTCCCATCGATCCCGTATCTAAAATTGACGGAACCCAGGCGAGTTATGCCCGATGCGCAGCCGTGGGAGGGTGACCAATTTCCGCACACCCTGAGCGTTCTCGAGCTCAAGCAAGGCGGATTCCGCTACTGGGGCTGGTACGGCCTGAACGAAGGCAGAGGCATTGGCCTCGCCCGAAGCAACGATCTGAAGACCTGGACCAAGTATGAAAACAATCCCTTATGGACAAATGCGCGCTGGCCTTCCGTTCTCGCCCATGCCGAACCCAACCACAAAGACACGCTCTACTTCGCGATCACTCGAGAATATGACACGCCGAGCAGCCACATTGTCCTGGCTTCGTCCCAGGACGGCATTCATCTGAAGGAAGAGAAGGTGCTGGTCCAGGGTGTTCCGAACCAGCGCAATCAAAATCCAAATCTCTTCCGCGATCCACGCTCACGGCGTTTCTATCTCACGTTCTATCGTGGTAACGATAAGGACCACTTCGAGATCATCAGCAAGAACGCAACCACCGTTCAAGACCTCGATAAGGCCCCGGAGAAGGTCCTTATGACGACAACTGACACGGTAGCCGCTCCTACCTTGCTCTATGTGAAGCACGCCCGGAACGTACCTGGGAAGAAAACCGGAATCTACTATCTCGCAACCGAAGTCTATCCCCACCGCTACACCACCGACCCCGAGGGCGAGTGGCAGGTCAAAGTATTCGCCAGCGACTCACCAGACGGCGACTTCCAGCCCGTGCAGGGCAACCCGGTTCTGCGCGGACAACGAGCGTGCTTGTTCCAGCACGTATTCGATGGCCGGTTCTATGGCTACGACTGCCATCTGGAATCACCCGACCACTGGGTGCTTGAGGAAGTCGAGGCGCCTTTGCCGTAGGAACCCAGTTTCAGGCTCGAACCAGAACGGCAACGAAGACGGAGACGGGGCCGCAGTTTTTATCGCGCTGCTTCGCGAACTTCCGGAACCCTCATTTGGTCGTCAATATGCCGCTGAATTCGTTCCCATTCCGAGCGAACGATCATCTCTTTGATCGCGAACCTGGCTTCGTGTTTCGCATCATCCACCCGGACTGCAAGCTCGTTCTTCTGTAAACGGAAATCGATGGTCTCAGCCAGCGGAATCAGCTGATTGGACGATTTCCCGACGATGACAAAGACCACTTCATTCGATACCAGCGTGTACTCAGGACAGGTTTCCTGGCCTACCATGGTCGCCGGGCCGCCAAACGCCACCGCGAATCCACGGTGCGCCAGAACACAGTCGCCCATGTGCATCCTCACCACTGCACCGTGTTGATACATTCCAAATTGCGCCGCCACCAAAGCCGGCAAACTGCAGAACAAGAAAATCAGCGAAAGTGCATGTTTCATGGACCGTCCTCCTAGTAAGCACTGCCCTCGCGGTGGTAATAGCCGGTGCGGCAGCGGAATTGTAAGTTCAGATTGTGGGTGGGGAGAATACGGATCGAGTGGAAATCAGGACCGGACTCCGGAAGCACGTACGTCACTACCCGGGCAGAGTGCAAATCGTCAATCACATCCTTGAAAATTCTCACTGCACCTTCGCTCATGCGAACCCAACGCCCGCCAGATTCCGCGGCAATTCTTTGCAGCCTTGCGGTCCCGTCGGACGCTCGCTCGGGACTGCCGACATCGATCGCATAAACCTGAGCTCCGCTTGCCAGTACTTTCTCCAATGCCTCGCGGAGTGGCGTCTTGCTGATGGTATCGTCACCATCGGAAAAGAGAATAATGACCGGCCAAACCTCCGCCTGCCGCCGCTCGATTAGAGTGTTTGTCGCAATTTCAAGAGCATCGAAGAGCGGCGTCGCTCCTCCTCTCGGCAACGACTTAACCAGATCGGCGGTAAACACACTGCGGCAATTTCCAGCGCAGATCAGATGCACTTCCATTCCGCTAAACGACAAAACCGATACGTAGTCCCCCGGGTTCCACGGCCACTGCGAAATCAGTTGCACAACATCTGCAATCTCCTGTTGGAAGTGGGGCAGAACGGATTCGCTGGAGTCAATCAGCACGATGACGTCGAGTTTGGTTAAGGCCGAGCGGGTGAAGCTGCGAAAGTCTCGAATCACTCTCTCGTCGTCGACCACTGCAAAGTCGTCTTCCCGCAGATCTGTAACCGACTGGTTGTGTTCATCCGTCGCGAAAAACACCAGCCGCACTTCGGAAACGCTGCTGTGGTATGCGGGCACCGAGGATTCCTGAGGACCGCTCGCAACCGACGCCCGCAAAAGCGGATTGTGGGCGCAAACGGTTGCGACGAGAAGCAGCGCCAAGAGCAATCGACTGCGCCGGCAGCACCGGAGCGTGCTTCCCAGAAGGCTGGCCATATTGGGTAGAAAGCAGGACTACGGTTCTCATCGGCAGATATCGCCGGCGAGTTGAGTCCTTCGTATTGTGAGTTGGGTTACTGAAGGTCGGGTAGGACGCGATCTTCCCCCCGAAGGCAGGCGCGCCAGCCGCTCCCGGCTGCTCAACGTATGTTAGTTTTGATGCCGATTCATGGAGGGATCCACGCTCGGCTCCGCCACTCACCCGGGGATGTTGCAAGCGAACCGCAGACACCTGCGGCCCGGACTCATGTCCCGAATTGGGAACAAAGTGGGGTTTCAGATGCTTCCAGTAACTATTGTCCTCGTGCGGAGATGTCTAATCGGTGGACCGCCAACAACAAAACCCCGAGGCATCTGCCCCGGGGTTCCGCATCGTCTTCCCTCGTCTAGGCAGCCAACGCCTCAACAAAGTGCTTGCAGAGTCTGGTTTCCAGCTTGCGACGGTTCACCCTGACCGGCGTGGTCAGGAATGGCTTAACAATTTCAAGCGCCTCAGGATAGAACTCTCTCTCATATCGCTCGGCATCCGACTTGGTCGCCCAAAGGCTGATGGTGAATACCTTCTCCTCTTTCATCTTCTCAGGGACGAAGGGCATAATTTCCAGAAACCCGGCCTGCTTTTTGAGGATGGGTAGGACTTCGTTCTTTATCACCTCAACGAACTCCTCCATCTTCTCCGGCTTCACTTCGAAATCCAGAATACGCGCGAACATGATGTGCTCCTTTTCGATGTGAGGATAACAACGGGATCTTGGCGGGGGCCCTCGGCCTGAATACTTCACACCACACTTCACACCATACTTCACAACAACGAGGCTTGCAGTCTTTCCCGATTGCCGGGAGCTCGGGCCGACTCGAACCCTAGCACAATCGCCTCTGCCCTTGCAGTGACGAATGCCTCTCTGTGCAGTGCAATGCGGCACACAGCCAAGTGATTGGCAACCTTGGGCGGAAAGTTTCGGGAGCATACCAGGCGACATCCCCGCTGTAATACCTATCACCGCTGTCAGTGACACATATCACGTCGCAACTGGTAGAATCTGCATGTCGCATTCCGCTGCGCTCGCTTGCACTGCACGCCTTTTGCTGGCAAGCGGGTCTCGGCATAAATCCAGTTACCGCTCGTTTGAACCGCGGAGTCGTTTTTGCGAACTTTCCCTGATCACCAGCCCGCGTCCCCACTCGCCCCCGGAGCCTCCGCTGAAGTCCTGCTTTCCACGGAATTACTCGAGGCTCTTCCCGACGCCGTCGTTGCCGTCGATCGCGACGGGACGATTGTGCAAGTCAATTCCCAGGCCCAAGAGCTATTCGGCTACGAGTTCGAAGAGCTGATCGGCCAAAAAGTCGAGGTTCTCGTTCCGGAGCGCTATCGCCACCAGCACCACTCGCATCGCGACGCTTTCTCGGCCGCGCCGAAGACGCGACGCATGGGAGCCGATCTGGATCTCTACGGAAGACGCCGCAACGGCTCGGAGTTCCCCGTCGAAATCAGTCTTAGTCCCGTCTCCACAGAGAATGGAGTGTTCGTGCTCAGCGCGATCCGCGACATCAGCGATCGCAAGCGAATCGCCGAAGAGCTGCGCCGGGCGAATGAAGAACTGCACCGCAGGACGGCCGAGCAACTGGGCGAATACCGCTCACGGCTGGCCTCGATTATCGATTCCTCCGACGACGCCATCCTCAGCAAAGAGCTGAACGGCACCATCACCAGTTGGAACAAAGGAGCCGAGCGCATCTACGGCTATACCCCCGAAGAGGTCGTCGGCAAACATATATCTCTTCTCACTCCCAGCGATCGTCCGAACGAAATCTCGGAGATTCTCCAGAAAATTGCCGCCGGTGAAAGTATCGAGCATTATGAATCGGTGCGCGTCGCCAAAGACGGGCGCCAACTGAGCGTCTCCATCTCCGTTTCTCCTTTGCGCGATGCCGCCGGCGAGATCGTTGGAGCGTCCGCCATTGCCCACGACATCACCGCCCAGAAACGGGCTGAGGGCCAGCTTCGTCAATCCCAGAAGATGGAAGCCATCGGCCGGCTTGCCGGTGGCGTCGCACATGACTTCAACAATATCCTCGCCATCATCAACGCTTGCACTGAATTTCTCCGGGACCGCATCGATCCTGCCGCCGAGCCCTCCGCCTATGTCGAAAATATCAAGAAGGCAACCCTGCGCGGCGTGGCATTGACCAGACAACTGCTTTCTTTCAGCCGGACTTCCACCATCCAGCCCTGCGTTCTCGATCTGAACGACCGGTTAAAGGACATCAGCAAGCTCCTGCGTCCTCTGCTGGGGGAAGATATCGAGGTCCTCATCGTCTCCCGGTCACCCTCGGCGGTCATTGAGGCAGATCCCGGCCAACTCGACCAGATCGTGGTCAACCTCGCGGTGAACGCGCGCGACGCCATGCCTCGCGGCGGCAAGTTCATTCTCGAAACCGCCGCCGTGAGATTTGACGAGGACTTCGCCGGGCAGCATCAACCCATGGCGGCGGGAAAATACGTCCAGCTCGCGGTCAGCGACACCGGCAGCGGCATGGACGAAGCTACCGTATCCCGCATCTTCGAACCCTTCTTCACCACCAAAGAGGCGGGCAAGGGCACGGGTTTGGGCTTGTCCACCGTATACGGCATCGTGAAACAGAGCGCAGGGCATATTCTGGTCTACAGCGAACTGGGACATGGGACGACCTTCAAAATCTATCTTCCCAGTGCCGATCACAAAGTCGGGCTGGAATCCAGGCCTGAAATGGAAACCGTCAGCCCGAAACGCCAAGGAACCACAATCCTGCTGGTCGAAGACGACGAAATGATGCGCGACTTGACCCGCCAGCTCCTCCAGGAGCACGGCTACACCGTAGTCGAGGCCAATGACGGCAAGTCCGCCCTCGAATGGGTCGAGTCCCATCCCGGCCCAATCGATCTCCTGTTGACCGATGTAATCATGCGCCACGTCAGCGGTCCCGAACTAGCAGAGCGTCTGCACACTTCCCACCCCACCCTGAAAGTCGTATACATGTCAGGCTATACCGGCGAACTCATGGCCAATCGCGACGTCTTGAAGCCCGGCGTAACTCTCCTCGAAAAGCCTTTTACCCGTACCGCGCTGCTAAATACGATCCATACGACGCTGGGCTGAACCTGGCAGGTAAGAAAAACCCACGCTCTCGGTTCCATAACCCAACGTCTGGTGATGAAGATCACACATCGCTGTGGGAAAGCACCCATTTTTCGGCACCCCTCCGCCAATCGCCAGACCTACTCTCGTCTGGCAGAATCAAGCCAAACCATCCGTTTTGTTACAGTTAGGAAACCTCAACCGACGTCTTACCCCCTCCCCGAAAGAGTGGCGAGGGACTTGCCCTAGCACAGGTGAGCGGAGGCACCCTATGGCCACACAAATCGTCAACCACCCCCAGAAGCAGTCACCGGCCGACAAAAACCTTTGTAATCTTCCCCCAATCGTCGCCGATGCCTTGGAGCAGGAAGCCATCACCACCACTTATCCCACAGGGGCGGTTTTATTTGCGGAAGGTCAAGTTCCTCGCGGCGTGTTCGTCGTCCGCCGCGGCCGTGTGAAGCTCTCCATCTGCGGCAGTGACGGCCGCACTCTCATTCTCCGCATAGTCGAAGTCGGTTGTCCCTTGGGAGTTGCCGCTGCCGTTTCCGGACGCCCCTATGAAGCTACCGCCGAGACTCAGGAGCCCTGCGAGATCAGCTTCCTCCGGCAAAGCGACGTCCTCCGCCTCATGCGACTCCACGGCGAGTTTGCCCTCTGGGTAACCCAGCACATCAGCCAGGATTACGCCTCCACCTGCCGCGAAATCCGTGACCTCATCCTTTCCGACTCCGCCAGCGAAAAACTCGCCCGATTGCTGGTCGGCTGGCTCGATCAGAACACCGAAGCCAGAAACCCCAGCCAAATGAAACTCGCCCTCACCCACGAAGAGATCGGCCAGATGATCGGAACTTCCCGCGAAACCGTCAGCCGGCTTTTCGCAGGTTTCAAAAAGCAACGTCTCATCCAGCAGAGCGGCTCCACTCTCGTCATTCCCAGCCGCATTGCCCTGGAATCCCTTATCACCGCATAGTTGCGAAGATTCTTATGTGGGGATAGCAATGTTGGGACCGTCACGTGGGGACAGCCGCCCTCGGCTGTCCAGTCGAGCGAAGCTCNNCTTCCTCCGCCAGCGTCGCCCACATGCGCAGCCCCGCCGGATGGCTCGAGCCCGGCCAAACTCCCGCCTTCGACGAGTTCACCATCGTCCTCAAAGGCACCCTTCGCGTCGAACACAAAACCGGCTCTCTCGACGTCACCGCCGGACAAGCCATCATCGCCCACGCCGGCGAGTGGATCCGCTATTCCACTCCCAACGAAGGCGGCGCCGAATACATCGCGGTCTGCCTCCCCGCCTTCTCCCTGGATACCGTCCACCGCGAC
Organism: Acidobacteriaceae bacterium; assembly: GCA_003165855.1. Taxonomy (GTDB): domain Bacteria; phylum Acidobacteriota; class Terriglobia; order Terriglobales; family Acidobacteriaceae; genus Sulfotelmatobacter. The sequence continues at coordinate 17,777 of PMXH01000292.1, forward strand.
CAAAGCTAGCCGTTCCGTGAATCACAGAAGAGACGTTGTTTCGCAACGCCTCTTCTTTCTCCGCCGCATGCCCTTTCTGGGAACTTCACCTCGCCGACCTCCCGATAAGCGGCGCATCCGTTTCCTCAACCGCGTATCCTGAACAAGCGCGGTCCCGCGTCGCCCCGCCCGCGTTTCTTCCGGAGAGACCCATGCCCCAGCCCTCGATTCTCCTCTGCACCCCATGCTTCGGCGGCATGGTTGCGCAAAACTACATGCTCTCCGTGGTAAAGCTCATGAGCTACGCGAAATCCGCCGGCTTCGACGTCTCTCTCTCGATCGTTGGCTATGACGCCCTCATCTCGCGCGCCCGCAGCAGTCTGGTCGCCGCCTTCTTAGACAATCCCTCGGCGACCCACTTGCTCTTCGTCGATGCCGATATCAGCTTCGAACCGCAGCAGGTCGAACGCCTGCTAAAGTTCGATAAAGACTTTACTGGAGCCCTTTACCCGCTCAAGTCGATCGACTGGGATCTCATCCCGCAACGCTGTGTCGAGNNTCCTATGTCGGAACCTTCTGCCCTGAGCCGGAGTGTAAACACGAAGGCGATTTCGCCACGGCAATCTACGCCGGCGGCGGTTTTCAACTCATCCGCCGCAGCGCGGTTGAGCACATGATCGTCGCTTATCCCGAAACTCACTTCACCCACGTGCAGAGCTTTCCCATGTCGGGCACGCGGCGCGAGGCAGTGCGAAGTTCCAATCTCTTTGCCCTCTTCGATTGCATCATCGACCCNNGCGAAATCTGGCTCGATGCCGCCAGCAAACTCACCCACTCCGGCCCCTACGAGTTTGTCGGCGACCACTCTTCCCGCTTCCATGCCGTACCTCCGAAGCCCAGATAAATCGCATTAGCTCGCACTCGACGTTTTTAGGTGGCGCAGCGCTCTAGCGCTGCGATGACGGTAAACTCCTCCCGCCGCCGCCCAAGACATACAATACTTTACTTGAACCCCGGACCCTCCTCCGCTAGCCTCTGACTCAGCTAACTCATGCCCCTCCTGGGCAATGTCAAGAGGTCTATGGATCGTCATCCCCAGCCCGAAATATGCTGTGCCATCTCGGTCGCAGCAATCTGCCTCTTCTTCCTCTCCACAACCAATGCCCGCGCCCAGGAGACCAAGGAAAAGGTCGCCGTCGAGGACACCGACCGCTCCTATCTCCTGCGCCTACCCCGAGGCTACGATCAGGCGCAGAAGTATCCCGTGGTCATCCTGCTGCACGGCATGAATCAGGATACCGACGACATGGAGCGCCTCACCCGCTTCAACGAGTTAGCTGACAAAGACGGCATCATCACCGTTTATCCCAGCGCTCTCCACGGACGCTGGAATATCGGCGTCCGCGCCCCGCAGCAACAGCCCATGACCAGGTCCCCGGGAGGACGAGGCCGCCACGGTGGAGGTGGAGGTGGTTATCCCGGCGGCGGCGGTGGCGGTTACCCCGGTGGTGGAGGAGGTGGCTATCCCGGTGGGGGAGGAGGTGGCTATCCCGGCGGAGGCGGAGGTAGTTATCCCGGCGGCGGTCAATCCGGAGGACAAGGCAGCAGCGAAGAACACAATCAACCCGCGCCCGCCGATGACATCGAGTTTCTAAATCAAATGCTCGACCAGATCGCCCTCAAGGTCTCCGTGGACGCATCGCGGATCTACGCCACAGGACTTTCCGAAGGCGGCTTCATGGCAATGAAAGTCGGCTGCGCCCTGGCCGACCGCGTTGCCGCCATTGCCCCTGTAGCCGCCGCCATGCCCAAGTCGATGATCTGCTTGCCCTCGCGTCCGATTCCCGTGGTTATGATCAACGGCACCTCCGACCCCGTGGTCCCTCACGGCGGAGGAACCGAACACAATCTTCAACTCCCGGTCATCTCCGTCGAAGACACGGCCAAGGCGTGGGCCCGCATCGATCGCTGCGCCGAGAAACCATCCCAAACCAAGTTGCCGGCTCATGAGAAAGGTGGGATGGAAACCAAGGTCGATACCTTCGACGGCTGCCAGCAGAACGCCCAAGTGGTTTCCTACAGCATCAAGGGCGCGGGCAACACCTGGCCCGGAGGCGAACAATACGAGATCGAAAAACAAATCGGAAAAACCAGCCAGGACCTGAACGCCAACGAAACCATCTGGAGCTTTCTCATGACGAAGAAACTCGCACCCAAAAGCGACTCAGACAACACCCCAAACGTGAAATAAGTCGTAGAACTGAGAACTGACAACTGTTTTCTCACTCCCACTCAATCGTTCCCGGAGGCTTGGAGGTAATGTCATACACCACGCGATTCACACCCTTCACTTCATTCACAATTCGCGTGGACATATTTTTCAGCACTTCGTGCGGCAGTGCAACCCAATCGGCGGTCATGCCATCCTCCGAACTCACCGCCCGGATCGCGCATGTGTAAGCATATGTCCGCATGTCGCCCATCACGCCCACCGACATAACCGGCAGCAGCACGGCAAACGACTGCCAAATCTTCGTGTACAGCCCCGCGTTTTTTATCTCCGTCACCACAATCTCATCGCACTCCCGCAGGACCCCCAGCCGCTCCGGCGTCACTTCCCCCAACACCCGCACCGCCAGCCCGGGGCCCGGGAACGGCTGCCGCTGCAAAATCTCTTCGGGCATCCCCAGGTCGCGTCCAATTTTGCGGACTTCGTCTTTGAACAAATCCTTCAGCGGCTCGATCAGCTTCAGCTTCATTTTTTCCGGCAGCCCGCCCACGTTGTGATGCGACTTGATCACCTGCGACGGCCCCCGCACCGACCGCGATTCGATCACGTCCGGATAAAGCGTTCCTTGCACCAGATAATCGACGCTTCCCTCTTCTTTTTCGATGCGATGAGCTTCGTCTTCAAACACCGCGATGAATTCGTTGCCGATAATTTTTCTTTTAGTCTCCGGATCGCTCACGCCCTTGAGCTTGTCCAGAAAGCGATCCGTAGCATCGACGGCATCCAGGCGCAGACCCAGCTTGTCGCGCAGCGTCTGCTGCACTTTCTCGAACTCGTTCTTGCGCAGCACACCGTTGTTCACAAAGATGCAGGTCAGCCGCGACTTTCCGCTCGCATCGCGCAGCGCGCGATCCACCAGGACTGCCGCAACCGACGAATCCACACCACCCGATAGCGCGCAGATCGCGTGCCCGCTGCCCACCACGTGCTTCACTTGCTCGACCGTCGAGTCGATGAAGTGCTGCGGCGTCCACAATGCCTCCGCGCCGCAGATCCGGAACACAAAGTTGCGCAGGATCTCCGTACCGTTTCGCGTGTGGTGAACTTCCGGATGGAACTGCACCGCATACCACTTCTTCGCTACGTTCTGTATTCCCGCAACTGCGTGAGAGGTCTTCGCGGTCAGCTCAAAGCCGGAAGGCAGTTCCAGCGCTTCGTCTCCATGCGACATCCACACTTGCTGCCGCCTCGCCAGCCCCTGGAACAGCACCGACTCGGCCACAAAGTCGATTTCCGCATGCCCGTATTCTCGCTTATCCGCCGGCCGCACCTTGCCTCCGAGCGCGTGCACCATGAACTGCAATCCGTAGCAGATACCGAGCACAGGCAGTCCCATCTCGAAGACACGCGGATCGGCCGGCGGCGCATCTTTGTCATAGACCGACCATGGCGCCCCCGAGAGCACAATGCCCACAGGCGCATGGCTCCTGACTTCGTCAAGCGACGCCGTGCAGGGCAGCACCACGGAGAAAACATTTTGCTCGCGGATGCGGCGCGCGATGAGTTGCGTAGTTTGCGCGCCGAAGTCGAGGATGACGATGGACTGGTTCAGTCTGGATTGGGTTTCCACGGATGAGTTTCTCAAATCGGATGCTTCGTGTAAAGCGCCGCAAGCAAGAGGAATCAAACTATGTCTCAACCGCCAGGTTCGGAACATCGCTCAGAATCGGCTCGTCACGGTCGATAGTGGTTTGGAGCGAAGCGACATTTCCCGTCGGAGATGTGGCCGGCGGAAGCAACGACGACGCGGGCACAGTCTCCGACATTTCCGCGATGCAGATGTATCCGGCGAGGCGCGCGATATATAACCAGTCTACCACCGCGAAATACGCGAGCGTCACGAGCAGAATGCAGGCGATTACTAATCGCGACGGCGCGAACTGGATGAGGCTCAGCGGCAGCGAAACAACCGTCGTAGCGACGCTGAAAGCAACGAAATGCGCAAGGCTGGTCCAAGCGCTCACCGCCAATACTGGTCCCAACCGTTCTCGGAAAAAAGTGACAGCCGCCGCGAGCGCGCCCAAAGTGTCCTCGCCGTCACGGATCGAGAATACGCAGGCTAGCGAGAGTACCCAGTTCAACATCGGCCACGCGATGCAGATCAGACTGGCGAGCGGCAAGAAGAGAATGAAAGCCAAGCCAGGTTGAGGGTTTGCGTCGGACGACGCGAAACCAGCAAGAATTGCCGCTCCCACGAGGGCGAGGAGTGCGGCCAGCACCGTGGCAACACGCAAGAAATGGAGACCGACGAGCCAGCGGAAGGACAGCGACTCGACCTTTTCAGAGGTTTCTGCAGAAGAGTCGTCTGCGACGTTTCGACGTCCGGCAAAGTAGTCGAGCAAGGCACGGACTGTGGCCGCGCGGCCAATGGAAGCGGTCACGATCCACAAAAGCGAAAGCGCCAGCGCCCCTAGCAAAGCGGCGAGCACGACGCGATTCAGGCTGCCGCGAAGGATGTGGGTGAGCGCACGTCCCACGAGTGCAGGGTGCCGAGTAGAAAGGAGAGCAGCGTCGGCATGGGTAACGGGTAAGGTGTTGAGATACTCGAAAAACGAAAACAGAAGCAAAGCCCAGGCGGTTGCCCCGAGCGTCCAGCGCCAGGCGATTTCGGCGAAGGTGAGCGTAGGGCGGCGAAAGGCGGCGCGAAAGCCTTCGAGCGTGGGCGAGACCTGGGACATCAGAGCTGGCTCAACGGATGCTCACCCTCCTCGTGAAATATCATCGCACGACCAGGTTAAGCAGTTTGCCAGAGACATAGATTTTCTTGACGATCTGCTTGCCAGCGATGGCGGCCTGCACTTTTTCTTCCGCGAGGGCGCGTTCAAGAATGTGCTCTTCGCTGGCGTCGGCCGACACAACGATTTTGCCGCGCAGTTTGCCGTTGATCTGCACGGGGATTTCGAGTTCTTCTTCTTTGGCGAGCGCGGCGTCGTACTGCGGCCAGGGAGCTTTGAACAAGTTTTCCTTTTGGCCGAGCATCTCCCAAAGTTCGTGGGCAAGATAGGGCGCAAAGGGCGCGAGCAGGAGGACCAAATCGCGCTGCACCTCCGCCAGAAACGGCTTGGAGACGGCATTCCGGGCTATCGCGTCTTCCGCGCCATACAACACATTCACCAACTCCATGATGGCCGAGATGCAGGTGTTGAAGTGCCAGCGGCCCTGGAAATCATCGCTGACACGCTTGATGGTTTGGTGGAGTTTGCGCTGGATCTGTCGTGCTGGTGGTGAGAGAGACGTTGCAGGCAACGTCTCTACGGACGAAGCTGAGGTGCTCGCGGCATTTCTTGCCACGAAGCGATAGACGCGGCCTAAGAATCTTTGTATGCCTTCGATGCCGGAATCCTGCCAGTCGAGATCGCGATCGGGCGGAGCGGCGAAGAGGCTGTAAAGGCGCGCAGCGTCAGCGCCGTAGCGCGCGACCATTTCGTCAGGACTGACGACGTTGCCGAGGCTCTTCGACATTTTCGCGCCATCTTTGATGACCATGCCCTGAGTGAAGAGGCGTTCGGCGGGTTCGTCGTTGGTGATGAGGCCCATGTCGCGCATGAACTTGGTCCAGAAGCGCGAATAGATGAGGTGCAAGATGGCGTGCTCGACGCCGCCGATGTACTGGTCGATCGGGAACCANNCATGGGGATGGGCGTGCCCCAATAACGCTGGCGCGAGATTCCCCAATCTTTTAAGCGATAGGTGACGGTGGCTTTGCCGAAGCCGTTTTTCTCGGCGAAGGCGGACATTTTCGCAATGGCCTCGGCGCACTCGAGGCCGCTGTAGGAACCGGAATTGATCAGCATGCCGTCGTGTGCGACGAACGGAAGCGCAGGCTCGGTCATGGTTTCTTCCGGGTCGTTCGTGATCGGAAGAATCACGAGGCGGATCTCGAGATTGTATTTCCTGGCGAACTCGTAGTCGCGTTCGTCGTGCGCGGGGACGCTCATAATCGCGCCGGTGCCGTAATCCATAAGGATGTAATTCGCCACCCAGACCGGAACTTTTTCGCCGTTGAAGGGATTGATGGCATAGCGGCCGGTGGGGACGCCGTGCTTTTCGATTTCGCCGATGTCGCCGACCTCTTTGGCTTTGCGCTGCTCGGCGATGAGTTGATCGACCTTGGCGCGCAGATCGGGATTGGCCGCTGCGAGATCGGCGACGATGGGATGTTGGGGCGCGAGTTGCACCGAGGTGGCGCCGAAGATGGTATCGACGCGAGTGGTGAAGACACTGATGGTCGCGCCAGCAGGGCCGAAACCGCCGTGATCCTGCGTGTAATCGAGTTTGAAATCGACCAGGGTACCTTCGCTGCGGCCGATCCAGTTACGCTGCATGGTGCGAACTTTTTCGGGCCAGCCGCCGAGCTTATCAAGATCGCGCAACAATTCGTCGGAGTACTTGGTGATGCGGAGGAACCATTGCTCGAGCTCGCGCTGTTCGACGAGCGTATCTTCGTGACGCCAACAGCGGCCATTGACGACCTGCTCGTTGGCGAGCACGGTGCAGCATTTCGGGCACCAGTTGACTCGGCTTTTCTTGCGATATGCCAATCCCTTTTCGTAGAACTTGAGAAAGAACCACTGGTTCCAGCGGTAGTAGTCGGGCAAGCAGGTGGTGACTTCGCGGGACCAGTCGTAGGCGAAGCCGAGGCGCTTCATCTGCACCTTCATTTTGGCGATGTTGCCGAGAGTCCACTGGCGCGGGGGCGTGTTGTTCTGGATGGCGGCATTTTCCGCGGGCAATCCGAAGGAATCCCAGCCCATGGGATGAAGAACGTTGTAGCCGTTCATCCACATATAGCGAGCGAGGGCGTCACCGATGGAATAGTTACGCACATGGCCCATGTGCAGCACGCCGGAGGGATAGGGCAACATTTCGAGCACGTAGTATTTCTTCTTGGCGGTGTGAGGCTCGGCGGCGTAGAGCTGGGGATCGTTTTGCCAACGGTTGAACCATTTGGTTTCGACACGCTGGGGATCGTAGCGGTCGTCGTTGGGACGATCGGGGCGATCGGGGTGTTCGGGGCGGCCGTTGTTGGTCGCGGTGGCGATTTCCGAGTTGTCTGGCGAAGGCATAAGAAGATCAGGCGAACGTCTGGGTAAACCTTAGATTTTACAATGAGGAGAGAAAACTGTGTACGCGAACGGCGGAGCTGCGCTCCGCGGACAGCCGAGGGCGGCTGTCCCCAAATGTGCTCGATGATCAGCGATACACGTCTTTGTGGTGTCCCAGCTCGACAGAGCTAGGGATCCCTCGACTGCGCAGGAGTGCCACGAAGTGGCACTCCTGCTTCGCTCGGGATGACAGAATCTAATTCAACGACATGTCAATTCATGGTGATGACGGCGCGGAAGCGGACTTTGCCTTCGGCGACGCGGTCGTAGGCTTTGGCGATGTCGTCGAGTTTGTAGATTTCTTCGACGACTTTGATTTTGCCTTTGGCGGCGATGTCGAGGGCCTCGTAAAGATACTCGGGGCCGTTTTGCGAGGAGCCGATGAGGCGGACGCGCTTGAACATAAGTTCGGGAGAGTAGTTCAGGGGCTCGGCGCCGACGCCCATGAGAATGATGCGGCCGTCGGGGCGCATGCCTTTGGCGGCTTCGGCGGTGGCTGACCAGGAGTTGGAGGTGGCGAGAAGGACGTCGGCGCCACCGGCGGCGAGAAGTTTTTCGCCGCTTTCGACGACTTCATCGGCGCCCATGTCGCGGATCATCTTTTCTTTGTCTTTGCTCTTGGTGACGGCGATGGTTTCAAAGCCTGAAGCTTTGGAATACTGCAGCGCGAGATGGCCGAGGCCACCGATGCCGACGACGGCGATGCGCTCGTGGGGCTTGGGGTCGGCGAGGCGAAGGCCGCTCCAGACGGTGTAACCGGCGCAGAAAATGGGCGCAGCTTGCTCGTAGCTCATGGCCGCGGGCAGGGGCATGGTGGCATCGGCATAGGCAAGCATGTATTCGGCGTGGCTGCCTTGAAGATTGATGCCGGTGGAAGTGGGGTTCTGGCACAGCTCTTTCTTGCCGCGCAGACACCACTCGCAGGTGCCGTCTCCTTTCTGAACCCAGCCGACGCCCACGCGGTCTCCGACTTTGCGAGAGGTGACGCCGGGGCCGACTTCGACAATCTCGCCGACGGGCTCGTGGCCGAGCACGCGAGGAAACTG
>PMXH01000370.1:0-584 GCA_003165855.1 Acidobacteriaceae bacterium
CCTTCGAGAGATGCGGCTACGATCATCCCATTCGATTCCATCCCGCGCAGCTTCCTTGGAGCAAGATTAGCTACGATCACGACCTTCCGCCCAATCAAGGCCTCCGGAGCATACGCTTCGGCGATCCCGGCCAGCACCTGCCGCACTTCTGTCCCAATATCAATCTCCAGCCGCAAGAGCTTATCTGCCTTGGGAACTCTTTCGGCTACTTTCACCAGCCCTACGCGCAGTTCGATCTTGGCGAAGTCGTCGATCGAAATTTTTTCGCTCGCCGCCGAAACTATGGTCGGAACCGCCGTTGGAACCGTCACTACGGGAAGCGCCTGTGCTGTGCTCGTTTGCGCTGGCGCAGCTGCCGGAGCGTCCGCCACCGGCGTAACTCTCTGTTCCTCTTCCATCTTCTGCATCCTTTCAATCGCGCTCTTGTCCGCGCGCGGAAACACGGGCTGCACTTCTCCGAGTTTGGTGCCCAAAGGCAGTTGTCCCCAAGCCAAATCACTCAGAGCGAGCTTCTTGATGTCTCCCAAGCCCATCTGCATCCAAATCTTCGCCGTCGCATCCGGGATCACCGGATGGGCGAGCGC
>PMXH01000370.1:615-3687 GCA_003165855.1 Acidobacteriaceae bacterium
AAATAGCGGTTGATCATGGTCAGCGTGCGGCTGGCCAGATTGCCCAGCCCGTTAGCCAGGTCAGAGTTGTACCGCTGCACCAGCGCATCGAAAGAAAAAGATCCATCCTGCCCAAACACGACTTCCCGCAGCAAGAAATAACGCAGCGCATCCGCGCCCAGCACGTCGAGAATGGTTTCCGTGCGCACGATGTTGCCACGTGACTTCGACATCTTGCTTTCTTCAAACAGCAGCCATCCATGGGCCACAATCGTTTTTGGCAGCGGCAACCCGGCTGCCATCAGAAATGCCGGCCAGTACACGCAGTGGAAGCGCACAATTTCCTTCCCAATCATCTGCACATCCGCCGGCCAGAACTTCTTGAATGCCTCCTGCGCCCCCGCGTGCGAGGAGCCGTAGCCGATCGCGGTGAGGTAATTTGCCAGCGCGTCAAACCACACGTAGATCACGTGCTTGGGATCGTCGGGCACGGGAATGCCCCAGGAAAACGTCGATCGGCTGATCGATTGATCGCGCAGCCCCGACTTCACAAACGAAATCACTTCGTTGCGGCGCGCCTCCGGACGAATGAACTCCGGATTCGCATACAGCGCCAGTAGCTTGTCCTGAAATGCCGAGAGCTTGAAGAAGTAATTCTCTTCGTGCACCGTCTCTGTGATGCGTCCACATGTTGGGCAGGCATCGCCAGGCTGCGCGCCATCGACATAGAGTTCATCCGACACGCAATACTGTCCCGTGTAGGTGCCCTTGTAGATGTAGCCGTTATCTCGAATCTTCCGAAAAAGTTCTTGCACCCGCTTCTTATGCCGGTCTTCCGTAGTTCGGATGAAGTCATCATTCGAGATGCCCATCCGCTTCCACAACTGCCGGAATTCTCCCGAAATCTCATCCGCATACTGCTGCGGAGTCTTTCCCGCAGCCTGCGCCGCGCGCTCGATCTTCTGCCCGTGCTCGTCCGTGCCCGTGAGAAAGAACGTCTCCGCGCCCAGCAAGCGCTGCCGCCGCGCAATCGTGTCGCAAGCGATGGTTGTATAGGCGTGCCCGATGTGGGGGTGCGCGTTTACGTAGTAAATCGGCGTCGTGATGTAAAACTTCTTGCTCATAAGTTCTGATTCATTACTCTGTGAAACCCTGTGTCCTCTGTGGTTAAAGCCTTTTGTCAGTCCCGAGGTAAGCCCGCGCGGCTTCCTGAATCACAGTCTTCAGCGGCACATGATGCTCGGCCGCGATGCGCCTGCAATCTTCATACTCTGGAGCGTAGTTGGTGACCGTTCCATTCATGCTCGCGATTTTGATCCTGACCTCGCCCCACGGCGTGCTTACGCTTTCCCACCGTCGCGCCAACGACTGCCGCAACTCATCGCGCCGCCGCACACCCAGCGTAGTCGTCTCGGTGAAAATCAGTTGCGTCAGCTTGTTCGTATCCTCGGGCTTGCACAAGACTGTCAGCAGCATTCCCGGACGACCCTTCTTCATCTGCACCGGCACGCCAAACGCATCCAACGCGCCTTCTTCGAACAACCGTTCCATCACATACCCAAACACCTGCGGATTCAGGTCGTCGAGATTCGCTTCCAGCACCGTAATCGTTTCGGACGCAGTCTTCGCGGCCAGAGTATTCGATGCCGCTTCCCCAACTGTCAAGCGAACGACGTTCGGATGCCCGGGAAAATCTCGCGATCCCGCACCGTAGCCCGACTTCTCAATCTTCATCTCCGGAAACGCCGCGAAGCGTGAAGACAATGTCTTGACGATCGCTGCGCCCGTCGGCGTCACCAATTCTGCCTGCAAGCCGGAGGAATACACAGGTGCGCCCGCTAACAACTCCACCGTCGCTGGAACGGGCACGGGCAGCGCTCCATGCGCGCACTTCACCGTCCCACCCCCGACGTTCAAGGGAGAACAGATAATCTCATCCACTCCCAGCGCCTCAGCCCCCACGGCGGCGCAGACGATATCCACCATCGCATCCACCGCGCCCACTTCGTGGAAATGCACGCTCTCGATGGAAGTATCGTGAATCTTAGCCTCCGCCCGCCCCAGCGCCTCGAAGATGGCGATGGCGCTCTTCTTTGCGGTTTCCGAAATCGAAGCCGCGGAAATGATCTGCCGAATCTCGGTCAGTCCCCGGCCATGAGAATGCTCGTGTGGTGCGGCCACCGCTGTCCGCGAACTCTCGCCAGCATGGGAATGCGGGTGCCCATGATGCTCATGTGTATGCGTGCTCTCGCGAGAGTGCTCGGAAGGCTCGTGATGGTGCTCACTCTCGGCCCGCTCCCAGAACTCCTCGCGCGGCAAATCCTTTTCCCCATCCACCCAAACATCCACCTTCGTAGCCGAGATTCCGCTGCGCACCACCCGGGAAATCTCCAGCCGGGCCCCCACTCCAAGCGCCGCTACCGTCTCCTCCAAAACGTGGGACGGAACTCCGGCATCCACCAGCGCACCCAGAAACATATCGCCGCTCATGCCGGAAAAACACTCAAGGTAGGCTATGCGCATAAGAAAACGTCGCTGGTCGTTCGTCGTTGGCCCAAAATTACGCTTGCCGTCGCCGTAAAAGCACTGCGAACGACCAACGACGAACGACCAACGACTAGCGACTGATTTTTCATCATAGGGAACCGTCCACCTTGCGTCAAACCAGCCTTTGCCGCGCGCTCTGCTAAAATCACTGTCTCCTTAAACAGCTTAGAGGGAAGCCTTGTATCGTCATCTCGAACACCGTCTAGCCCAGCGCATCGTAGAGTTTCTTAAGAGTCGCTACCCCGGCGCAGCTCTGCCCAATGTGGTCATCGAACAGCCTCCGAAAGTCGAACTGGGAGACTTTGCCATCCCCGTCTTTCCTTTTGCGAAGCCACTGCGTACCGCTCCGCTTAAGATTGCTGAGGCTATCCGCGCCGGTATCGGTGCGATCGAAGGTATCTCCGAATTGCAGGTCGCGCCTCCGGGATACCTGAATGTCAAAATCGATCGTGCCTGGATGTCCGCTGCCCTGGCCGCCGACCAGCAGCCGCCCGCTGACATTCCCGCGGGAAAAATTCTGGTCGAACACACCAGCATTAATCCCAA
>PMXH01000269.1 GCA_003165855.1 Acidobacteriaceae bacterium
CGGGTGTAGATCGCGGTCTGGAGCATGGAGCCGGGGACGTCGCGCCGCAGCGAATCAACGAAATTGCAGGTGCAGCGCCCGGTGTAGCAGTGAGGCAGCACGCTGTTGCCATGCTCCTGCAAGATGCGCAGGCGAATGGCGTCCGCGGCATGGATAACGGTGCGATTCGCCACAGTGCCGCGAATGGGTGAGGCCAGGGTGATCACGGAAGCGATGTCGTTAGGCCGTCCGCCGGCAATAGAACGTGCGATCACGCCTCCCAGGCTGTGGCCGATCAGGTGAATCTTGCGGCCGGTCTCCTTCCGCGCTCTTTCTACGGTCTCGTTCATGTGGCGCTGAATCAGGAGGTTTGGACAGTCGGCGTTGATTCCGATCCCGGAAAAATAGGGCCGGTAACCAATCCGACCCAGCCAGCCGTGCAGTTCCATCAAATAAAGATCGGTGCCAAGGAAGCCGGGAATGAGAACTACGGCGGAGCCGTCGCCGGGTGGGGCGCCGAAGCCGTAGTACACCGGGGTGGCGTGCAGCAGGAGGACTTCGGCTGCGAACAGGGCTTCAGTCCAAAGGGAAGTGTCGGCTTGCGGGTGAGGTTGGGGTGATCGCTTGCGAGACTTGAGCTTTGAGGGACTTGTTGCCTTTTTCTGTTTGCGCAATTTCGTCCTGGCTCTTCCCGACATCCCCGCACCTTTACTGACGCGCGGGCAGCGGGCAGAAGCTTGCCCACTGCGGATTATACCCTTCCCTTAGGCTTCCGGCGTGAGCCTGATTTTCCCCGCGCGGGCTTTTTCAGGCGAGCCTCCAGTTCCGCGATCCGTTTCCGCAGGGTATCAAGTTCCGGTTCAGTCTCGGCTCGCGGAGGGGGTGGCGCGGGTGCGCCCAGGAAACTCTTCATCATATCGACCGGCGATAGAATTGCGGATTGGACCTCGCCCAGACGGTTCTGCACCGCATCCTGCACCTTCTGATAAGTGTCGAAGGCGGATTTCAAATACCACATGACGAACTCTTGCCGTACCTCGTCGGAGGCGACGATAAGTTGGCGCAGCAGTTCGAGCGGCAGGCCCGTCGGTTTATCCTTTGCGTCCTCGGTGATGATTTGTGTCAGGGTGACGCGGGTCAGGTCCTGGCCGGTCTTGGCATCAACGATCTGGACATCCTTGCCCTCGCGAATGAGGGCCGCGATGTCGTCGAGATTGACGTATTGGCTGCGGGAGGAATCGTATAACCTGCGATTCCCATATTTCTTGATAACGACGGGAGCTGGCTTCATCTTGATCCTGCCCATGCTGCTTTGCACACGACACAGATACATATTGACACAAATGAAGGAAAATCGTATGGTTATGTGGATGCTGCAATGCAGCAATACTTGGAGGTATCAAATGCCAACCACCGTAAAATCCGAATCCTCCCGAACTCATTCCCGGGAGTCGTCTTTTGTTTCTCTTCTGTCAGGTTGGGCACAGCAGGGGGTCCAGAGCTTTTTTGCCACGCAACGGATCCTGCTGGACCTCGCGATGCGGCAGAACGCAAGCCTGATGCAGTCTCTGCGGCAACAATTGTCCGACCCTAACCATTCCCCCAGCGCGCTTCTGGGCGAAGTAACTGCCGAGGGTATGTCGACGTTTATTGAAGGGCAGAAGATCCTGCTTGAGCTGGGGCAAAAACAGAATGAAATCCTGATGACTGGCGTGAAGGAACGCGTCGGAGACTCGCCTGCGGCGCAGGCTGCGGCCGATCTGCTACGGCGCAGCGTGGAGACTTTCATCGACATGCAGCAGGAGTTCCTGAAGATTGCCGGCAAGCAAACCCACACCTGGGTGGAGTCGGCGAAGGCCGGGAAACTATACCAAGGCGAGCATGTGGTGGAACTGGCTCGCGAGGCCATGGAGAATTTTGTCAAGGCACAGAAGCATTTCATGGATGTGATCGCTGAAGAGACCGCCAAAGCCACCGGCGGCAAACACAGCAACGGCGCGAAGAAACTCAAGAAGACCGAGTTGGCGCAGCTGGCGCGCCAGGCCACGGAGTCGTTCATCGAGGCGCAAAAGAAGTTGGTTGATGTCGCGGGGCGCCAGATGAATGCCAGCGTGAAAACCGCCGGCAAGACACTGGAACTCTTGCGGCCATTTCCCTTCCTACCGTTGGCGGAGTTGACCCGGGAAGGGGTGAAAAGCTACGTGGACGCCCAAAAGGAGTTGATGGAAGTCATGGCCAAGCCGGGTGGTGAGCACAAACGCGCCCACAAGGTGGAACGTCGAACGAAGCGGTCACCAAAGAGGCATGCGACGGCAGCCTGATCCCGCAGGGAGGATGCCGTAACGCGGCACATGCTTCTGTCGTTTGTGCCGTGCGACGGCGAGTGGAAACCTAAGAAACCGTGCTAACGTGTCCTTGTCGGCTGCGAGGACACGTTGGCAGTCTTGTATCTGGAGTACAGACCCACGAGATGCCTTGGCCTGCGACGCACGGTCGCACCGACAGGTATCATTCGGGAGGACATTTTCCCCCCGTCGAGGCCCTGGAAGACATCCCATGCCCATTGCGGCGCGGAGCATGCAGAGCCCTCCATCCCGAAGAACCCCACCCCGGGTGTAACTAAGCTCACAGCGAAGTGTGACACAGGCTACCGACTCGGCTAGCGTTCGGTGCTGTAGTGGACCCGGTATTGCCGGTCGGACAGCGAGGAATGCGATGGATTTAACCCACTGGTCGAGGTCGAATGCGGATTACGGTCGAAAGCTTTTGAATTCCGGAATCGAGGGAGCGCGTTCTGGTCGAGAGGCATTTCTTAACGGAGAATCTCTTACACCGTTTCTTAGTGAGTCAGTTCGAAGAGCCTTGAAACCCGCCGCCTTAGGGGCGTGCATCGGTGTACTGAGCAGTTATCCGGGGTGCCGGGAGAAATCCATCGGCAGAGCGTTGGCGTATGGCTTGCTGGGCGGTGCAATCGGGCTTGGCGCGGGCGTTGCCTGGGAGAGCCGCAGCTTAACGGCAAGCGTCGCGAGTGGTGCTTTGGGGCATGTTGGCCGGGTGCGCGATGAGCACTGGTTGACAAAGCATCCCATCGACTACGCATAGAACCCAAGGAAGTCNNGCTCCTCATCGGCAATAGATTTCGATCGATGAAACAGGGGGCGGCAATGATTACGCGGGAAGCAGTGCAGGAGCGGGTTCAGATCCCGCTCGCCGCAGAAAGCCTCAGCGAAGAGCGAATCACCTACCTGGAGCGGCTAGTGAGTCAAGCCAGAGCCGCCGCCGCCATCTTTACGCAATTCAGCCAAGAAGACGTTGATCGCATCGTCAAGCCGATGGTGCTGGCTGGCCTGGAACAAGCTCAACATCTCGCGCGCCTGGCGGTTGAGGAAACCAAGCTCGGAGTCATGGAAGACAAAGTCATCAAGAACATGGTGGCTACCGAGTTCGCTTACAACTACATAAAGGATAAACGTACAGTAGGAATCATTCGCGAGTTTCCGGAGCGCAATCTGGTGGAGGTGGCTGAACCGATCGGGGTCATCTTCTCGATCACGCCGATTACGAACCCCACGTCGACGGTGCTCTTCAAGTGCATCATGGCCATCAAGACGCGCAACGCGGTCATTTTCAGTCCCCATCCAAATGCGTGGCGTTGTTGCTCCGAGGCAGTGAAGATCATGTATGAGGCCGCGCTGAAACATGGCGCGCCGGAAGGGGTATTCAGTTGCCTCGAATCTCACACCCTGCAAGACAACGCTTACCTGATGCGGCACAAGGATGTTGGCCTGATTGACGCCACGGGCGGACCGGGTGCAGTGAAAGCCGCGTACAGCTCCGGCAAACCGGCACTGGGTGTAGGGCCGGGTAACACGCCGGTCTACTTGGAAAAGACGGCGGACCTGAATACAGCCGTAACGGACATCATCCTCTCCAAGACTTTCGATAACGGAACGATTTGCGCTTCTGAGCAGACGGCGGTGATCGACGATGAGATTTACGACCTAGTACTAAGGAGATTTGCGGATCTGGGTGCGCACATCTGCAATGAAAAAGAGACGCAACTGCTGGCGCGCGCGGTCATCGATCCTGAAACTGGATTTATGCAAGCCACAGCAGTCGGGCAGAAGGCCACCGATATCGCCCGTCTCGCCGGTCTTGCTGTGAAGCCGAGCACCAAACTCCTGATTGCACCGATTCAAGGCGTGGGCCGCAAGCATCCGCTGTCGGTGGAGAAACTGTTTCCGGTGCTCGCGGTCTATCGGGCGAAATCCGTGGATGAGGCGCTCAAGGTGTGCGTCGACGTGAATCATGCGGGTGGGCTGGGACATACGGCGGTCATATTCTCGCGCAACGATGAGATCATCCGTCAGTTCAGCGAGGTGATGAACGCGGGACGCATCCTGGTGAACTCGCCAGGGTCGGTCGGAGCGGTGGGCGGTGTCTACAACGATCTGCCACCAACTTTTTCTTTTGGATGCGGCACCGGCGGCGGCAACAGCACCACCGACAACGTAAATATCTATCACTATCTCAATATCAAGCGCGTGGCTCGGAGGACCCAATCCCATATGTGGTTCCGAGTTCCCAATCAGATTTACTTCAACCTGAACGCGGTGGAGAATGTACGCCAGTTTTCATCGCGCTCCACCATCATCGTTACCAATCCCTCCATGGAACAAATCGGCCACGTGGACCTTGTCCGGCGCAATATTCCGGAAGGAACCCACGTCCACGTGTCAGTCATCCCCGATGCGGAGCCGGAGCTCAAGGTGGTGATGCAGGGAGTGGAAGCGCTCAATTTCTACAAGGTGGACCAAATCATCGCGCTGGGCGGCGGGTCGGTGATCGATGCAGCCAAGATTATGAAACTCAAGTACGAGTCGCCCGAGGCTGATCTGGAGGAGCTGGCTGCACCCTTTCTAGATCTGCGCAAGCGCGTGGTGCAGTACCCGACCGAGAAGCCTAACCGGGCACGACTGATTGCCATCTCCACCACCAGCGGAACAGGAAGCGAAGTCACTCCCTTTGCCGTCCTCACCGACAAAGAGCGCGGGCGCAAGGTGACCCTGGCGGACTACTCGCTGACCCCGGACGTGGCCATCGTCGATCCGCAATTTGTGATGTCGATGCCGAAGGGACTCACCGCCGATACCGGCATCGACTGCCTGACCCATGCGCTGGAAGCGGCTGTTTCCAGCTATGCTTCCGCCTATACCGACTGCAATGCGATGCAGGCGATCCGGATGGTGTTCAAGTACTTGCCGATCGCTTATGAACATCCCGGCGATGAAGAAGCGCGCGGCATGATGCACAATGCCGCCTGCA
>PMXH01000079.1 GCA_003165855.1 Acidobacteriaceae bacterium
GCCCCGGCCGGCAGCTTGTTGATTACTGCAGCCCCCGCCTCGCTCACGACTTCGTCCTGGGAGTCCGTGCCTCCCGAACTGCCAATCGCGCCGATAATCGCGCCCTGGTTGATCAATGGAATGCCGCCTCGTGACGCAATCATTCCATCGAATGCCAGCAGATAGTTGAGATGCATAAGCTGGATGCCATCTTCGAAGACCTTCGTCGGGCGCCGAAAGGTCACGGCCGCTCGCGCCTTGTGTTGCGCGACCTGAATGGAGGCGAGCATCGCGCCGTCCATTCGCTGGAACACGACCAAGTTTCCGCCGGAATCCGCTACTGCTATGTTCATTTTCCAATTCCGCTTCTTAGCCTCCGCCACAGCAGCCTGAATAACCGCCTGGGCTTGCGCTAGCGATATCGGAGGACCATATGCCACATCAAACCGAATCTTGCCTGGGACGCCATCAAGCGGATTCGGCGTGGCCGTTGCTTCGTTGGTGATTTCAGCTGCGTTGTTCAACATGATTTACTCCGAATGGGCTGGAAAGTTTCTGCAAACCCCTGGCCGCCATGGGCGATGCGTGAGTATCAGCCCGGTAATATCCGCACCGAACCGTAATCTCGAGCGAGCGGCAACGTGGTCGTTACTCATAGTACTGAGGCAACTTCTTTTGACGATCGCTTTGGGCCTGATCGTGATTAATCCAGAGCNNGTTTGGAAATGCACCACATCGCCGCTGAGAATCACCGGTCCAGTTACAGGCAGCCTTACCAGCAAAGACTGGTGGCCCGGCGTGTGTCCCGGAGTGGAGAGCAGCATGAGGCTTCCATCTCCAAAGATGTCGTAGTCGCCGTCGATGAGCTTTACCGGATGCTTCTTGTTGAAGGCGACGGTATCTTGCCGGCTCCCGGCCCACTCGTACTCCACTCTCTGCACCAGCATCAGCGTGTTGGGAAACATCTCGACATTCCCCGCATGGTCCGGGTGGCAATGTGATACGGCCATCAGCTTGATGTCCGAGGGCTTGACGCGAATCTCTTCGAGTTGAGCTGCGAGCGTTACAGGTTTGCGCCAGATCGGGCCAGTACCGGGTCCCCATTCATGCAACACCAGTTCGTGATTGGGTAATTGGGCCACTGCATCATCCACGCCCGTATCCCACAGGAACCAGCCCTGGGTGTGGTGGATGAGGTAGCAGTGTCCGGGAAAACCCACGGGGGTCCCAATGTTAGCTCCCGGTGTCCACCGCGATTCGTCCTGGCCACTGCCGTCGCCGCAGTCGATTACGTAAAGGCGGTCCACTCCTGACTTAACCTGCGCGTCGGCTGCGGAGGATATTTGCGTGCCGCAGACGGCGGTCACCGACATCAGCACGGCAACCAGGAAGGCATGCTTGACATCTGCATNNTTGGTATCGGCAAATACTTTGGTGTCGGTTAAAAGTGCGCCAGCATCGGCTTTGAGAATCCCCGCAAGCCAGGCAAAGAATCTCCCGACCACACGATACGAAGGTATTGCCGATACCTTGGTCCAATTGCTCTGCACCTCTCCCGTCTGGCCTAATCCTGACAATTCGAGATGTACGTTCATCAGGTCTACGAGGCTTTCATCTGAAGGAGGACACAGCATGTCTAACCGAGCAGCACAATCCATCACGCAAGAGCAGGAAACAGAGAAGCTGGCTACGCGGGCTGAGGTGAAACGTCTCGCCGGTCTCACGATCTTCGTGGTAGTGGTAACAGCGCTCGCCGTCCTCGTCGCCGTAGCGGTTTACGGTCAGGACAGCGGCTCGTCAAACACGCAGGGCAAGTACTCGCTGATTTCGCCGAGCGGAATCGCGTTCTCNNCGAAATACTCAAGGTGATCGTCGCCAACCCGACAATGATCGCGGAGTACAAGGCGGGAGTTCCGGGCAATGGCCAGCCTTTCCCGGAGGGCTCCATGATTGTGAAGCTGCAGTGGAAGCAGAAGAAGAGCACGGAAGCTCAATTCGCCGTAGATGTGCCAGACGTGTTCACCCAGGCTTTTGTGATGGAAAAGGACAGCAAGAGATTTCCGAATACCGGCGGATGGGGATACGCGGTGTTCAACTACGATGCCGCTTCAAACAAGTTCTCCGCTGATCCCAAGAGCCTCTCAGACTGCGGAAACGCATGCCATACGGCCGTGAAGGCGAAGGACTACATCTTCCATCCGTACGAAATGCGTTGAACGGCGCATGCCAGCGACATTTGTTGCCGAGCGGCACGACTTGATTGAGAGCCGCGTGAGCACTGGCATAATTTGGAAGGCTGGCGCTCGAAGATGCTCAACTGTGGCGGCGGTCAGGGTTCACACCTCACTCGACTCGAAGGAGGCCAGCGTGCCCCGACGCTCGCTGGGAGTAACGAGGATACCTGATGCAAAGGGTACAGGCGCGGAACGTGGACGACGCTTTCACGCTGTTTGCTTCGCCCAGGCAAGGCGCCTGCAGGTTTTGTGCGTGGTTTTGTTAATCGCCGCAATTGTCGTGTGGTTTCAATCGCCTGCCGGGGCAGAAGGAAGGGACACTCCCATGGAGCAACAGGTAGTTTATCGCACGGTGAAGGTCGATGGGCTTTCCATCTTTTATCGGGAAGCAGGGCCGAAAGATGCTCCCGTCCTCCTCCTGCTGCAAGGTCTTCCTTCGTCATCGCGCATGTTTCAACCGTTGCTGACGCGGCTCGCAGACAGCTACCACTTGGTTGCGCCGGATTATCCGGGCTTTGGGCATAGCGATTGGCCCGACCCGAAAGAATTCGATTACACCTTCGACCACATTGCCAAAGTGATGCAACGATTTACGGAGGCGCTTGGGCTGTCACATTACACGCTCTATATGCAGGATTACGGCGGCCCCGTCGGATTCCGCATGACATTGGCGCATCCTGAACGGGTCGATGCGCTCATCGTGCAGGACGCAGTCGCGCACAACGAGGGCCTTGGGGTGAATTGGACCACACGGCGCGCTTTCTGGGCGGATCGGACTTCCAATGAAGAGAAGCTGCGCAGTAATCTGCTGTCGCTTGAAGCCACAAAGACGCGCCACATCGGGGACGACCCGAAGACNNAGCACGATCTGTCGTTCGATTTGCGCGAGCCGGAACGCTACCGGAAGGACGTGCCGGGCGCACAAATCCACGTGCTTGATGCGGGTCACTTTGCCCTCGATACCAAAGCAAATGAGATCGCAGCGCTCGTGCGCGGGTTTATGAAGTCACAGAAATAGACACGCCCTTTCGCGGCGAATTCCGGTTCTGTCCGAGACGATGGAGCGCGTCCCTTGGCGTCGACCTCATTCGATTCGCAAGTACATTGAATGTTGCTGCTTACGCCAACGAGATCTGCGCGAAGCAAACTGTTTTTTGAACCACAGGTTTCAGGCGGGACGCTTCCGATTGGCATGCGTGCATGTCCACTTGAAGCGTTCGCGCATCAAAGATTGGAGCAGGGCAGATTTGAGGCCGGACGGATCAATGCAGGTCCTGGGAGGACGC
>PMXH01000252.1 GCA_003165855.1 Acidobacteriaceae bacterium
TTGCGTTCGATGCGCAGCTTCAACGCGCGCTCGATATTCCGCAGTTCGATGACCTCGGCGCCAGCCACCAAACTGGAAGCCAGCCCTTGGGATCCAGCGCGTCCGGTCCGTCCCACGCGATGGATGAAATCCTCAGCCATCTTTGGTAAGTCGTAGTTGATCACATGCGCCACATCATCCACGTGCAAGCCGCGTGCGGCCACATCGGTGGCAACCAGCACCTGGAACCGGCCCTGCTGAAATCCACTGAGCGCTCCATTGCGCTGAGACTGCGAGCGGTCACCATGAATCATTGCGGCGGAAAATCCTTCTCGGACAAGTTCCTTGGCCAGCCGTTCTGTGCCCCGCTTGGTGCGGGCAAAGATGAGCGTCTGTCCCTTCTCTGCGTACAGCAACTGGCGCAGCACATCGGGCTTTTCGGCGGGGCGCACTTCGTAAGCTTGCAGCCGGACGCTTTCCACCGGCTTAAGTACCGAGCCAATGGCCACACGTACGGGATCCCGCATGGAATCGTTTACCAATCCTGCAACAGATTGTTCCAACGTGGCCGAAAAGCACAGCGTCTGCCGGCGTTGCGGCAATACCGCGAGAATGCGGCGCAGGGCAGGCAGAAAACCCATGTCCAGCATGCGGTCGGCTTCGTCGAGTACCAGGATTTTGACTTCGCGCAAGTCAATCAGCCTGCGCGTAATGAAATCCTGCAAGCGGCCGGGAGTCGCGACCACCAGGCTGGAGCCGCCACGCAGCGCCTGGATCTGGGTCTTCTCCGAGACGCCGCCAATAACCAGCGCCGCCCTGGATAGCTCCCTGCCGCGCAGTTTTTCATACTCTTCGTTGACTTGAATCGCCAGTTCACGCGTGGGCAGTAAAACCAGCACGCGGATTTTTTGCGATGGTTCGCGCTGCAGCATCTCGATGATCGGGATCAGAAACGCCAACGTCTTGCCGGTTCCGGTCTGCGCGGTAGCCAGCACATCTTTGCCCTCGAGGGCGCAAGGGATGGCCTGCGCCTGAATCGGCGTAGGGATGATAAATTGAGCTGTCGCCAGCCTCTGCTGCAAAGCAGAGGATAGTGGTAATTCTGTGAAACTTGTCATTCGTAATTGTTCTTTCTGGAGAGGCCTGATCGCATTTCGATACACGTATCGTGAGTTCCCATGCCGCTCGTATGTTTTTGATTTGACGCTGAATAAACGGCGGGCAGGAAAAGCGGAGATGAATCTTGATCCAACAGGATCACCGCGTCACGAGCAAACCGTGGCAGTAGCGTTGAAGTCATTATAGCACAACGCTTAACTAGTTTGACAATACCCGGAGAAGAGAAAACAATCGCTGCACCGAACTTCGGTAACAGCCCTGCATCAGTGGGCAAAGGTTGCAACGGCCTTTTCGGGACGACGGACGACGCCGGCTTCGGAATCCCGCGCACCCCTACAGGGTGTATTTTCGTGGCCCTTCGGCAGCCTTGTCCTGGGAGAGCGGCATCCAAGGCTCGGAA
Organism: Acidobacteriaceae bacterium; assembly: GCA_003165855.1. Taxonomy (GTDB): domain Bacteria; phylum Acidobacteriota; class Terriglobia; order Terriglobales; family Acidobacteriaceae; genus Sulfotelmatobacter. Next base: position 1,499 of record PMXH01000252.1, read on the forward strand.
GAACCGAGACCATGACCCACGGTGGGGCACTTCTCCTCTGCGGGCGGTCGAGTTCTTGGCTATCGATAGGCCGTCTGGCGGGCGGATAAACCGCTCTTTTGCGCTATCGGTCAGCCTTAACTTATTCGTTTTGGAAATACTGTTCAGAATTGCTCATTTTGGAACGGCGCTGGGGCAACGGCTATAGGAGTTTGCGATTGCGAATTGGACTTCTTTCTCCTGGTCTATAATTTTGAGCAATTCCGAGCCGGAGAAGGAGATTCCTTTTGACCGTTGACACCAACGAGCATCCGATCATCGAGCGTGACCATCAACTCCCGGCGCACGGTTCACAATCTCACCGGCGCGGAGTGTGGTGGATCGTCATAGGAACTGTTTTGTTGCTCCTGCTCGTGCTTGCTGTGGTGCTGGTATGGCGCCACTACGAAGGCCAAAAAAAAGCCGCGCCCGCGCCGCCGAAGATCAACATTACGACCGCGACCGCTACGAAAGGTAACATCGGCGTCTATCTTGACGAAATCGGCACGGTGACCCCGGTCTATACCGATTCGATTACCAGCCAGGTCGACGGCCTCATCGTCGCCGTGCACTACAAGGAGGGTCAACTGGTTCGGAAGGGCGACCCGCTGGTCGACATCGATTCCCGTTCGTACCGCGCAACTCTTTTGCAAGCACAAGGAGCCCTCGAGCGAGACCAGAACGTGCTCGCCCAAGCGCAGATGGACCTGGAACGGTACCGTGCCGCCTGGGCACGCAACGCCATTGCAAAGCAGATCTTGGATGATCAGGAAAAACTTGTTCTGCAAGACGAGGGCACAGTAAAGAACGATCAGGGAACGGTGCAATTTGATCAGGTGCAGGTCGACTACTGCCACATCACAGCTCCTATCGCTGGCCGTGTTGGTTTACGGCTGGTGGATCCCGGCAATGTAGTCCAGTCTGCCGGAACCGTAACTCTGGCGGTGATTACGCAGTTGAGTCCCATCACGGTAATTTTCACGATACCGGAAGATAGTTTGGGCCCAGTCGCGGCTCGACTAGCCAAGAAAGCTAAGCTCCCCGTCGATGCCTTCGATCGCACGGCGCAGACGAAGATTGCGACTGGTACCCTATTGACGCTCGACAACCAAATTGACACTACGACAGGGACCGTAAAAGCACGGTCCCTGTTCGACAACAAAAACGGTGCGCTCTTCCCCAACCAGTTTGTGAACACGCGGCTGCTGGTGAACACGCTGCAAGGTGTGACTCTGATTCCGGCATCCGCCATTCAGCAAAATGGCCAAGCGTCGTTCGTATACGTGATTCAAGACAACGTCGCTCACATGCGCAGCGTAAAGCCCGGAGTCACCGACGGGGGGCTCACCCAGGTGGACGGCATTAATCCCGGGGACGTCGTCGCCAACAGCAGCTTCGATAA
>PMXH01000555.1 GCA_003165855.1 Acidobacteriaceae bacterium
GTCTCCACTGGCGGAAGCTCCGGCTTAAACAACGAACTGTCGGTGGATGGCGCCGAAAACTCCGACGACTGGATCGGCGGCTTCCTGCAAAACTTCTCGCCCGATGGCGTTCAGGAATTCGCGGTCCGCACGTCGAACGAAGATGCCGACACAGGTTGGACCACAGCCGGGTCCGTCGTAATCACCACCAAGCGCGGCACCAACGAATGGCACGGGAGCGGAGCGTTCTATGACCGCGAGGCCGCGCTGAATGCGCGCTTTCCCATCGAGAATCCGGCGCCGAATCCCAAGCAGCCGTTCTCGCGCCAGAACTACGTTGGAACCTTCGGCGGTCCCATCGCAAGAGACAAACTCTGGTTCTTCACCTCATTCGAGAACGTTCACGAGAATGCGAGCATCGCCTACAGCCCCGCCAGCACGGCGCAATTCGACGCGCTGGCGCAGTTGGCCTCCGAGGGACTGATCACTGGCATTCCGTCCATCCCGGTGCCCGCCACGGTTCCAATTCCCTTCCGCGACTTCCTGAGTTCTCTGCGCCTGGACTGGGCCCAATCGTCGAAATCGACCTGGTTCCTGCGTGCATCGCAAGACAGCTACCTCACGCACAATGCTCTGGTGCAGCAGGCCACGTTGCCCTCGACCGGCTTGATCACGCACAACAATTACTGGAATGTGGCGCTCAGCAATAGCTATACCTTTAATTCAAACTGGCTAGGCAATCTGGTTCTCGACGCCAGCCTGTTGCGTCTCACGCAGACCCGGGAATCGAATCTCGGCTTCGCCATTCAGTTTCCCTTCAGTGTGACGGCGCTGACCGTGTCCGGCTTCGAGACATTTGGCGACAATCAGTTTGCCACCCCGATCACGCTTTTCCCCGACCTGCGCAATCAGGACAAATACCAGTTCCGCTACGATCTGAGCCACGTTGTGCGCGACCATGCGTTCAAGTTCGGAGTCGACTTCATTCACGAACCGGTGCTCAGCGGCGCGTTCGCGTCGACGGCGGAGCAGTTCACCACCTATCCCTTCAACCCCGATTGCTACATCGACCCGCCCGGCCCTGACTGCGGCGGCATCACGACTGCCTTGCCGTTTTATTACACGCCTCCAAGCGCGATGTGCAATCCAGAACCTGATCCGACCACGCTCATTGGTTGCACGTTTACTCCCGCTGGCGACGGCAGCTTTTCGCAGAATGTTCAGCGTCTCGGACTCTACGCCGAGGACTCCTGGCGAGTCTCGCACCAGCTCACGGTCAATTACGGCGTGCGCTATCAGACCACTTGGGGACTATTCATAGGTTCGGGCCGCAGTGAAGCCGATAACCCAGCGTATCTCACGCTGCAAGCGCTACAGATCCCAATCGTGCCCCGCGTACCGAGCGACTATCGCAAGCAAATCGCGCCGCGCCTTGGGATCGCTTACTCCCCTGGCAGCAGCGGGAAGACCGTCATTCGCGCCGGCTTTGGCCTCTACTACGACGATCTCGCGCAGAACGGATGGGCGACTGCCTTTCAGGGTGTCAACAACTCGAACTACGCCACCGGACCGTGCAGCTTTAGCGGAGGGACACTCGGCGGCGCAGGTTGCCTGATCGGCGGAAGCGGAGCCACTGGCAATCTGATCGGCTCTCCTTATAAAACGCCGTACGCCATTCACACCACCGGCGGCGTGCAACACGCCTTCAACGAACATTGGCTGGCGAGCGCCGACTACGTCCATGAGCAGGGCAATCACGGCTACCGTGCCTTCCCCTACAGCGGCGGCACGAACCTTTTCACTCCGCTCTTTCCCACAACAGACAGCAACGATCAGACGGCTTTGGTACCGAACGTCAATGTCTTCGAGTCCGACAACCGTTCCAGCTACAACGGGCTGATGCTGCATCTGCAAGGCAACATGCGCCGCTTCAATCTGGTCGCGAACTACACGCTCTCCAAAGCGCAGACCTGGGGATGCGTGCTCGGCGAACTCTTCGACTATGTCGATGGCGTCTGCCAGGTGCCGAGTGGATTTCCGAATGCCGGACAACTGGATGCCTTCGGACCTGGCGACTACGGTCCATCGGGCGAAGACGTTCGCCATCGCTTCGTGCTGGCCGGAATCGTCCACATCCCCGGCGGCTTCGAATTGAGCACGGTGAACCAATTCGAGAGCGCGCGCCCCATTACCATCACCACAGCGGACAACAGCGGACGCATTTCAATTCAGTTGAACAACGGTCCGGACGCGTATACCAGTCTCGATGAATTCCGCGGCACGCCTTACGTCCAGTCGGACCTGCGCGTCACGCGTCCTTTCAAAATCAAAGAACGCTGGCAGGTCGATCCCTTCATCGAGTTCTTCAACCTCTTCAATCGTAACAATCCCGGCGCAAACTTCGCTGTGAACATCGCCCAAATTCCGGGGGCGCAATTTAACGCGAATGGCGCCGTCGATGGAATCTGTAATCCAAACTGCGTGCCCCTCACCAGCCTGAAGCAGCTTGAAATACCGGAGGGCGCTCTGGGAGATTTCTTCGGCCCGGGAACAACGGTCGGGATTCCGTTCGCGGCGCAAATCGGGGCGCGCGTGACTTTCTGACGCACCCCGTACATCACCTAATTTCCATCCGTTTGCGGCTAGTGCGCGATCACGAATACCGTGCCTTCGTCAAAGGAGCCGCCGTATTCGGTCGTCCCTATGAGATTGCCGGCGGAATCGAGCGTTACTCCCGACGTCGGAAGGAAGCCGTCGGTACCATTTTTGTTGAAGTCGTGCAAAATCTTTTCGTGCCAAACACCATCCGCCAGCCGCAACTCGAAGACAATTCCGCATGTCTGGGTTTCCTGGCACGTCCCTGTGCCGCCGCCTAGGGTTTCGCCGAACAGAACCCCGGCGGAATTGAAGACCAGAGTGCCATTCGGGTTGGCGCCATCCGTGGAGCTTTCGAAGTTATGGAGAATCTCCTCCGTCCAAGTTCCATCGGACGAAAGCGAAAGCTCAAACACTGTGCCATTGTCGGTCGGATTTCCATTGGCAGTAATGCCGTAGAGGTTGCCGGCGGAGTCGAAGATGAGTTCTCCTTCCGGCAGGTAGCCATCGGTTCCGTTGGTAAACGTATGAAGAACGGTGTAGTTCCAGGAGCCTCCGCCAGCAGGCGAAAGCTCGAAGACAACGCCATCGAAGGCTGATCCGCCAAATGCCGCGACGCCGTAGAGGTTGCCCGAGGCGTCAAAGATCATGCCTCCGTTGGGGTACGAACCGGTGTCAGTGCTGAAGGTATAGAGTATGGTCTCAGTCCACGCTCCGCCTCCGGCGGGACTCAGCTCGTAAGCGGTTCCGGCGGCGTTGCTGCCACCAGCTGCTGTCACTCCGTAGAGATTTCCGGAGCCATCGAAGATGAGAAGTCCCTGAGGAGTTTGCCCGTCTATGAAGTTGTTGGAGAAACTATGCAAAATCGTTTCCGTCCATTGTGTATTGGGCAGGGTCGGCGGGCTGAGCTCGAAGACTGTGCCCACATTATCGGTGCCGCCGGCCGTGGCGGTGCCGTAAAGATTTCCGGCAGCGTCGAAGATCAATCCGGCAAAAGGGCTTTGCCCGCCTCCTCCCACCTTGGAGAACCTGTAAAGGATTTTCTCTTTGTAACCGCCACCACCTTTTACGAGTTCATACACGGTGCCTACATTGTCAGGGCCGCCGAACACGGACGTGCCGTACAGGTTTCCGTCAGGGTCCGAGGTCAAAGGTGATGAGGGAACAGTTGCGTCTTTGCTCTTGCTGCCAAAGTTATACAGAATTTTTTCGGCCTGCGCGGATGTGCGCGGGGTTATCGCAAGCGAGGCCACGGTAAACATAGCCAACGCCACAGAAAATCCGAGAGAACACTTCTTACTTCGCATGGGGAATCCTCCGTAGTCGAGATGCGATGAGTGGCTTAGTCTTGCTACAGGGCCCGGCTCGGATAAAGAGTCTAGAACGCCTACCTGGGGAATGGGGAAAATATTTACATCGGATCGTTCGTCGAGTCAACCGCGAAATTAACGCACCAGCCACTCAGTCGCGATGTGGACCCGCACCAGCAGCTCGCTGTAAGTGACAGCCAAGGTGGCCATCACCGCAACCGCGGCACACACCGCGGAGGCGAGCGAGTATGCCGCGTCGGCGGGTTGCCGCCGTTCTCCCCATGCAATCAGGCGCTCCACCCGCGCATTCACGCACTCCGCCGGGCTGTGGACCAAGGCCGTGGTCAACTCCGCAGGCGCCTCCAGTGGAGCCAGCCGCGATAACTTGATCACCGCCGCCGCCAGATCCAGCGCTTCCGTCGCGCTCGAGACTGCGGCATCGTCGGCGGCCATCTCACTCGCCTCGCGCCAAGCGCTCTCCAGTTCCGCCATTCCCGGAAATGCCACAAAACGCAGAATCAGCTTTCTCAGATTATCCCGGCGTCGCACATGCAC
>PMXH01000602.1 GCA_003165855.1 Acidobacteriaceae bacterium
CCGTTGGTCCACACTTCGAGAGTGAGTTTGTCGTAGTCGGTAATCTGCCCAAGGCGCGCGGCCTCGACAGTGTAGTTGCACTTGCGCACCGGCGAGTGCACGGAATCGATCGGAATGAATCCGATGCCGAGGTCCTCGTCAAAGTTCTTATCGGCGGAAGTGTAGCCGCGCCCACGCTTCAGGCGCATCTCCATATCGAGTTTGCCGCCTTCGCTGACGGTCGCAATGTAAACATCTTTATCCAGAACCTCGACATCACCATCGGCTTCGATCATGCCGCTGGTGACCACGCCGGGTTGATCGGCGCGCAGATAGATTGCCTTCGGCGCGTCGCCGCTCAGCTTGAACGGAATCTGCTTCAGGTTGAGGATGATGTCGGTCGCATCCTCCACCACCCCGGGAATCGACTGGAATTCGTGCAGTACGCCTTCCATCTTCACCGCGGTAACCGCGGCGCCTTCAATGGAACTCAGCAGCACGCGCCGCAAAGCATTACCCACGGTAGTGCCGAAGCCGCGCTCAAACGGCTGCGCCCAGAAAATGCCGTACTTGTCGGTGAGGGTGGAGGTGTCAACTGCGAGACGTTTCGGTTTCTGAAAACCTTTCCAAAGCATNNAACGCCGGAAAAGGCTGATCTGGCTCGAAATGTAGTGGACCTAAAACCGCCGTCGGCTATCGGTCGGCGGCCTTCGGCTTGATTTGGCGGACGACTGACGACCGACGACTAACGACTACTTGCTATAAAGTTCCACGATCAACTGCTCATTCACCGGCAGCTGAATATCTTCGCGCTTGGGCAATGAAAGCACTCTCGCGGTGTAATTATCGCGATTCACTTCCAGCCAGTTGGGCAGCGTGCCGTGGCTGGCAAATTCCTTCGCCAACTCGAGGACGACCAGCTTCTTGCTCTTTTCGCGGATGGAAATCTCCTCGCCCGCACTCACTTCGTAAGAAGGAATGTTGACCTTGCGATTGTTGACGGCCACGTGCCCGTGACGGACCAATTGCCGTGCCTGTCGGCGCGACTGCGCAAAGCCCAGCCGGAAAACCACGTTGTCCAGACGCCGCTCCAATTGTTGCAGGAGCAGTTCGCCGGTTACACCCCGGGTGCGTGCAGCTTTTTCGAAGTAGTTGCGGAACTGGCCTTCGAGGGTGAAGTAAATACGCTTCGCCTTCTGCTTCTCGCGCAACTGCAGGCCGTAGCCAACAATCTTGGCCTTGCGGTCCTTCCCATGTTGTCCGGGAGCGAAGTTGCGCTTCTCGATGGGACACTTATCGCTAAAACACTTTGCGCCTTTGAGGAACAGCTTCATGCCCTCGCGACGGCATAGACGGCAGACTGGATCGGTATAACGGGCCAAGTTGTTCTCCTTTTAGATGACCGGTTTACAGGTTTGGCTTCACCCTTCGTCCCGGACGGTAAAACTGTCGTTGGTCGTTGGTCGTCCGCCGTTCGGTTATTGCTAACGACTGACGACCGACGACGGTTCTTACACTCTACGTCTCTTCGGCGGACGGCATCCATTATGAGGAATCGGCGTCACGTCGCGAATGGAGCGCACTTCAATGCCCGACGAGGCCAGAGCGCGCACCGCCGACTCGCGGCCTGAACCGGGGCCGCTCACCCGCACGTCCACGCTGCGCACTCCATGATCGCGCGCCAGGTTGGCCGCATTCGAGGCCGCCTGCTGCGCGGCGAACGGCGTGCCTTTGCGCGATCCGCGGAAGCCCAGCGATCCTGAACTCTTCCACGACAGAACGTTGCCATTCATGTCGGTGATGGTCACGATCGTGTTATTGAAGGAAGCCTGCACATAGCACAGTCCATGCGGAACGTGCTTGCGCTCCTTCTTCTTGAAAGTCTTCTTCTTGCCTTTTTTCTCGGGTGCGGCCGTGCCGCCCGCTGCTGCTGGTTTTGCCATGAAAAGCGTCCTTGGTCGTTGGTCGTTGGTCGCTGGCAAAAAGCCCAGCGAACACGATCCAAGCGATCTCTAAATCGGTTAGGTCGTCTACTGCGAACACTCTCGGTTTTGGCCGACGACCAACGACCAACGACCGGCGACGGTTCTATGTTTTCGACGTCGCCTTCTTCTTGGTCGATACCGTTCCCTTACGCGGACCTTTGCGGGTGCGCGCGTTGGTATGCGTTCGCTGTCCCCGGACCGGCAGGTTGCGGCGATGACGGAACCCGCGATAGGAGCCGATCTCGATGAGCCGCTTGATGTTCATCGAAACTTCCTTGCGCAGATCGCCCTCCACCAGCCCCTGCTCCTCAATCACGGTGCGGATGCGGTTGACTTCTTCTTCGCTGAGATCCTGGACCTTCTTCATGGGATCCACCTTGGCCTCGTCGAGAATCTGGCCCGCACGGGGATGCCCGATGCCGTAGATGTAAGTCAGCGCGATGTTAATGTGCTTCTGGCGCGGTAAGTCGACGCCTGCGATACGTGCCATAGTTCTGTATGCCTCCGACTGATCTTCCGGCTTTTTAGCTTCTAGCTGCTAGCTCCCAGCAAATCAAAGTTGCGCTAGTGGCTAGAAGCTAGGAGCTAGAAGCCCCTACCCCTGCCGCTGCTTATGTTTCGTGTTGACGCAGATCACCCGCACCACTCCCTTGCGGTGGATGACCTTGCACTTGTCACAAATTTTCTTTACCGATGCTCGTACTTTCATAAACCAGCTTTCAGCCGTCCGCTTTCAGCCATCCGCAAATTCATTCGGCTGAGACAGCAACGTTCATTTATAGCGATAAACAATCCGGCCGCGATTCAAATCGTAGGGTGAGAGCTCCACCGCAACCTTGTCGCCGGGCAGGATGCGAATGAAGTTCTTGCGCATCTTTCCGGAAACGTGCGCCAGCACTTGGTGCTTGTTCTCCAGTTCCACCTTGAACATGGCGTTCGGCAGCGGTTCCAGGACCACTGCCATCACTTCAATCGCGTCTTCTTTNNTTCTTTGCTCATCGACTCCTTAAAATCAGTGGTCAGTGGCCAGTGATCGGTGATCGGTGGCCAGTAACCGCTTTTGATCCTAACTGGTCACTGACCACCGGCCACTATCTCGTTAAGATCACCGGCCCATCTTTCGTGACTGCCACGCAATGCTCGAAATGCGCGCTGAAACTTCCGTCCACCGTGACCGCCGTCCACTTATCGCCCAGCACTCGCGTCTCCGGCTTCCCGTAATTCACCATGGGCTCGATCGCGATCACCATACCTTCACGCAACTTTGCACCATGACCGCGCGCCCCGTAGTTCGGTACCTGCGGTTCTTCGTGCAAGTGCGTTCCAATGCCGTGCCCCACAAATTCCCGGACCACGCTGAACCCTGCGGCCTCCACATGCTCCTGCACCGCCGCTCCCACATCGCCCACCGAATTCCCAATGAGCGCCTGGTCGATCCCGCGGTAAAGCGACTCCTCGGTCACCGTCAGCAACTTGCGGAACTCCGGCTTCACTGCTTCGCCGACGGGAACCGTGATCGCGGCATCGCCGTAGTAACCGTCCAGCACAGCCCCACAATCAATCGAAACGATGTCGCCGTCTTTCAGCGCACGCTTTTCCGACGGAATGCCGTGCACAATCTCTTCGTTCACCGACGTACACAGCACACAGGGATAATCGTAGTACCCCTTGAACGCCGGCTTGGCCCCAAGTTCCGCGATCTTCTTCTCGGCGGCGCGCTCCAGGTCCATGGTCGTGACCCCGGGCGCTACCAGCGTGCGCACATGATCGAGAACCTGGCGGACGATGTGGCCGCTCTGCCGCATCCGCTCAATCTCCGCCGCTGATTTGCACACAATCGCCATTCCTAAGCGCGCTGACCTTCAAGCATGATGGTCCTCAAGAATCCTGAAAATCTGTTTCGTGACCTCGTCCATCGGCAGATCGCCGTTCACCGAGATCAATCTTCCCGTACGCTGGTAATAGTCAGCCACGGGACGAGTCTGCTCCTGGTAGGCCGCCAAACGGGGCTGAATCACTTCCAACCGGTCGTCATTGCGGGTTACCAGCTTCGTCCCATTTATGTCGCAAAGCTCATCGACCTGGGGCGGCTGGAAGTGGACGTTATAGATCCGTCCACAGGTGGGACAAGAACGGCGTCCAGTAATCCGGAGCAAAAGTTGATTATAGTCCACGTCCAGTCGGATCACAATTGGCCAGGCGCGAGTCGGACGCGAGTTGTCAAAGAGCTTGTCGTCGAGCAATGCATCCAGCCATCCGGCCTGAGCCGCGGTCCGGGGAAAACCATCCAAAATGTAGCCCCGCTTGCAATCCGGCTGTACCAGTCGCTGCCGGACCATTTCGCAAACCAGGTCGTCGGAAACCAGCTCCCCTCGAGCCATCACCGCCTTGGCGGCCACCCCGAGTTCCGTGCCCTCGGCCACGTTCTGCCGCAGGATGTCTCCCGTCGATACCTGTGGAATCTGGTACCTTTCCATGACACGCTTGGCCTGGGTGCCCTTACCGGCGCCCGGCGGTCCAAGCAGGACCACGGGACCTACATCGCGTGAGGTTTCCTGCGCCATCGAGTTGGCCAAAGCCTCCCGAACAGTGTTCCCGGCCAGCCTCCCACAAGGCCGTCCGGCTGCAGCAACCCCAGCAAACTTGCAATCTGGTAATCGGGTAATTTTGTAATTTGAAGAACTCCGCCGGGTTTCAAATTACCAAATTACCCGATTACCAAATCCCCTACGACCAGTTGCGGCGCCCGCGAATACGTCCGCTGCGCGGCGTGAATCCGTCGTAGTGGCGCATGATCAGCTGCGCCTCAATCTGCGTAACCGTATCCATAGCCACGCCTACCACAATCAGCAAGGATGTTCCGCCAAAATAGAAATTCACCCCCAGACCGTTCGTCACCCACACTGGAAGCCGCTCAAACATCGACCCTCCCAGCCAGAACGGCAAGTGGTTCAAGTGAATACCAGTAATCATCCACTCCGGAATGAACGAGATGACGATCAGGTAAAGCGCGCCCACCAGCGTGATCCGGGTCAAGACTTCGTTAATGTAGTCCGCCGTACGCTTGCCCGGACGGATGCCCGGAATGAATCCGCCATACTTTCTCATATTGTCGGCGACTTCACTGGGATTGAAAACGATCGACACGTAGAAGTACGCGAAGAAAATAATGCCAATCGCATACAACAGCGTATAAAGCGGCTCGCCCCAGCCCAGCATGCGAAATAAGTCCCCAAAGTAGCGGCTGTTCCTGACCCCATAACCGATGGTCTGCGGCAACGTCAGAATCGAAGACGCAAAGATGACCGGCATCACACCGCCCGCGTTCACTCGCAGGGGAAGATGCGTGGACTGCCCGCCCATGACCTTGCGCCCTACCACCCGCTTGGCGTATTGCACCGGAATGCGCCGTTCACAGCGCTCCACGTACACGATGAACGCCACTACCGCGATCATGAACACAACCAGGAACGCCATCAGCACCGGTGTAATGGCTCCCCAGGTGCTGTTCATAGCCTTTTGCACCAGATCCTGCACGCCGCGCGGCAGGCCTACCACAATGCCGGCAAAGATCAGCAGCGACATGCCGTTGCCAATCCCGCGCTCGGTGATCTGCTCGCCCAGCCACATGACGAATGCGCTGCCCGTGGTCAGGGTCAGCATCGTCATCAGGATGAACCCAGGACCAGGTTTCAGAACGAAGTCTCCCGCCTTTTCCAGCCCGATCGCGATCCCAAACGACTGCACCCCACTGAGGATCACCGTGATGTAGCGAGTCCACTGGGTAATCTTCTTGCGCCCCAGCTCGCCTTCTTTTTGCAGCTTGGCCAGCGGCTCATACACCACCGTCAAAAGCTGCAGGATAATCGATGCCGTGATGTACGGCATGATGCCCAGAGCAAAGATGGTCAGGCGGCGCAGGTTGCCGCCGGAAAACAGATCCACGAAACCGAGAAGCGATCCCCGGTTTTGATTGAAGAACTCTTCCAGCTTGAGGAAGTTCACACCTGGCGTGGGAAGATGTCCGCCCAGCCGGTAGATCGCAAGCATAGCCAGCGTAAACAGAACCCGCCGGCGCAGGTCGGGGATGCGGAAGATGTTAGCCAGCTTCTCGAACATTACTGCAAGACCTCAACCTTGCCGCCTGCCTTGATGATTTTTTCCTGTGCCGACTTGGAGAACTTGTGCGCGTGTACGGTGATGGCAACCGTCAATTCGCCGTCGCCCAGAATCTTGACCGGATGCTTAGCCTTGATCACTCCCGCCTTGCGCAGCACATCGGGCGTGATGGGCGAGGCGTGCAGCTCATCGCCCAGCGCAACCAGCCGCTCCAGGCTGACGATATTGAATTCCTTGCGGAAAATGTTGGTGAAGCCGCGCTTCGGCATGCGCCGGTGCAGCGGCATCTGGCCGCCTTCAAAGCCCCGGATCAGCCGCATACCGGTGCGCGAACGTTGCCCCTTGTGTCCACGCGTGGACGTCTTGCCCATGCCGGAACCCATACCGCGCCCCACCCGCTTGCGCTTTTCCGACGCCTTCTTCGGTGCTCGAATATTGGATAAATTCATAATCTCGAACCTCTACTCTCTGTCATCCTGAGCGAGACGCCTTTTGTCTCGCGAAGGATCTGGGCGCGCCGCGCGAACATTCTCGCGTTCTTTGCGAGAATGCCAACTCGCGTGTTCGGCGCGCTTCCTTAACTACACAATCACAACCAGATGCGGAACCTTCGCCACCATGCCTCGAATCGCCGCATTGTCCGGACGCTCGATCACCTGGTTCAACCGCGTGAATCCCAATCCTTTGATCACCAGCTTCTGCTTCACGGGCGCGCAAATGGCCGAAACCACCCACTTCAGGTGAATCTTCCCGCTAACCGCCTTCGGTGTTTTCGTCGTCATCGCTGATCCCTCAATCTAACCCTGAGTGCCGTTTCTAGGTACTAGGTACTGACAACTAGCTACTAAATCTCCTGCACTGTCTTGCCCCGCATCAGGGCAACGCTCTCTCTGCTCTTAAGGTGCCGGAGCGCGTCGAAAGTCGCCTTGATCACATTGTGCGGGTTGGTTGTGCCGATCGATTTGGTCAGTACGTTCAGCACGCCCACCGACGTCATCACCGCGCGCACCGCGCCCCCCGCAATCACTCCCGTGCCTTCCGGAGCCGGCTTGAGCAGCACCTTCCCGGCGCCATAGCGTCCCAGCACCAGGTGTGGAATCGAGGTCTGCGTCAAGTTGACCTTGATCAGGTTCTTCTTCGCCGACTCAATCGCCTTCCGAATCGCCTGCGGAACTTCCTTGGCTTTGCCCGCACCGTGACCTACCACCGCCGCCGACGGATCGCCCACCACCACCAGCGCCGCGAACGAAAGGTTCTTGCCGCCCTTCACCACTTTGGTCACGCGGTTGATGGCGACCACCTGGTCTTTCAACTGGTACGAATTTGGATCAAGCTTCTTAATCACTATTGGCATTCTTAAACCTAATTTCGTAATTTTGTAATTTCGTAATTTTGTAATCGAAACCCTACGCGGCGGGTTTCAAATTACAAAATTACCCGATTACCAAATTCCCAAATTTCCTAAAATTGCAGTCCCGCTTCGCGGGCCGCATCGGCCAGCGCCTTCACCCGTCCGTGATAAATGTAGCCCCCGCGATCAAACACCACTTTACTCACGCCCTTGGCCTTGGCGCGCTCCGCGATGACCTTGCCCAGCGCCTTCGCAGCCGCCACGTTGCCGCCCGTACGCCGGTCTTCCTTCTTGCCCTCGGCCGAACTCGCCGAAACCAGCGTGTTGCCGTGCAGGTCGTCGATGACCTGCACATAAATGTGATTCAGCGAACGGTACACGTTCAGCCGCGGACGCTCCGCCGTTCCCTGCAATTTCTTGCGGATGCGGTCGTGAATGTGGTCGCGCTTCTGGTTCTTCGAAATTCTAGTAAGCATAAAATCTGTCCTTGTCAGTCGTCGGCCGTTAGTCGTTGGTCGTTAGCCAAAAAACCAAACACCTCAAAACTGCTGCCGCCCGTGTTGGCCAACGACTAACGACTAACGGCCAACGACGGTCTTCCTACTTCGCTCCGGTCTTACCGACCTTCTTCTTCAACCTTTCGCCCGCATAGCGCACACCCTTATTCTTGTACGGGTCGGGTGGACGCAGCGAGCGCATTTCCGCCGCGACCTGGCCTACCTGCTGCCGGTCAATTCCGGTGAGTGCGATCTTCGTCTGCTTGGGATCGACGCTCGCCTCCACCCCGGTCGGCAACGGATATTCGATGAGATGCGAGTAGCCCAGGCTGAACACCACCATCCCTTTGCCCTTCATCTCGGCGCGGTAGCCAATGCCCACGATTTCCAGTTCGCGCGTCCAGCCCTTGGTCACGCCTTCGACGGCGTTATTCACCAGCGCGCGCGCCAGACCGTGCACCGCAGCCTGCGAATCGTTTTCCCGGATGGCGACGATGTTTCCGTCCTTCTGCTCCACCGTGATGCCCGAAGGCAAAGCCGTGTCCAGCTTGCCTTTGGGCCCCTGCACCAATACCGTGTTGCCTTCGATTTTGACCGTCACCCCTTGAGGGATCGGGATCGGCTTTTTTCCAATTCGTGACATAAGTTTTCAGCTCTCAGCCTTCAGCTCTCAGCTTCTTCACAACCGCGCCTTTACTGATGGCTGGCGGCTGACAGCTGATAGCTGCTTTCTTACCAAATCTCGCACAACAACTCGCCGCCCACGCCTTCCTTGCGGGCTTGCCGTCCAGTCATCACCCCGCGCGGCGTGGTGAGAATATTGATCCCCATTCCGCCCAGCACGCGCGGAATTTCGCTGCGGCGCACATACACGCGGCAGCCCGGACGCGACACGCGCTCCGCCTTCGAAATCGCGGCTTCATTGTGCGCGCCGTATTTCAGATAAATCCGGATGACCTTGTGCCCTTCTTCTTCGGTGGCCTTGAAGTTCGAGATGTAGCCTTCTTCCTTCAGAATGCGGGCAATCTCCACCTTCAGCCGCGAAGCCGGGATATCCACCTTCTGGTGCCGCGCCTGTAGCGCATTGCGCACCCTCGTCAGCATATCTGCGACCGGATCGGTCAACCTCATCGTTTGCTTCTCCTCTCGCCACCCGTTCGCTCCGCGTTCACCGGAGAACCTGCGGCAGCTTGCTTCGGTCGTTGGTCATTAGTCGTTGATCGTCAGCCAACGAGCCAACAAACGACCACCTGTAACCTGGACATCTACCACTCCCATCGCCACCTTCGCGTCTTGGCCAACGACCAACGGCCAGCGACTAACGACGCACTACCAGGACGACTTCGAAACCCCAGGAATCTCCCCCCGCAGCGCCAGCGCCCGGAAGCACAAGCGGCACAGGCCAAACTTGCGCAGGTAGGCCCGCGGCCGTCCGCACATCTTGCATCGGTTGTGCCGGCGCGTGGAGAATTTCGGCCTCTTCTCCTTCTTGTCGCGCGCCAGCTCAAACTTCTTTTCGATCTTCGCGTCTTTAACTCGTTTCGCTGTAGTCATGCAATCCTTAAAGAGTTTTCCTCGTTGAAGCCTGGATCTTTGAACCTGAACCCTTGACCCTAAACCCTTATCCCTATTGTGCCCGGAACGGCATCCCCAGGTGCTTCAGAAGCGTGCGCGCCTGGTTGTCGTTTGCCGCCGTCGTCACAATGGTGACGTTCATGCCCTTCATCTTGTCGACCTTCTCGTAAGAGATCTCCGGGAAAATCAACTGGTCGTGCAGACCCAGCGTGTAGTTGCCGCGGCCGTCGAACGACTTCGTGGAAACTCCCTTAAAGTCGCGGACGCGCGGCAGAACGATATTCACCAGCCGGTCGAAAAATTCATACATGCGGTCGCCGCGCAGCGTCACCATGGTCCCAATAGCCTGCCCCTCGCGCACCTTGAACGCCGCAATCGACTTCTTGGCCTTGGTCACGATCGGCTTCTGCCCCGTGATCTGACCCAGTTCATTCACCGCCGGATCAAGAATCTTCGAATTCTGCGTGGCTTCGCCCATGCCCATGTTCACCACAATCTTGTTGAGCCGCGGCACCGCCATCGAATTCCCCAGTTCAAGTTCCTTCTGCAGAGCCGGCGCCACTTCCTTTTCGAACTTGGCCCGCAGCCGCGGCCGCTCCTTGGCGCTGTGCTGCGCCTGCGCCGGAGCTTTCTGCTCCTGCCCCGAATCCTTCGATGCTCTCTTCTCTTTGTCTTTTGCCATCGCCTATTTCCTGAATTGAGAAATTGAGAAATTTAGCAATTGAGTAATTTCCGTCTTCGATTTTCAATTACCAAATTACTCAATTACCCAATTACTCAATCATTTATCCAGCGTCGTTCCGCACTTCTTGCACACCCGCACTTTGCGATCTCCACGTACTTCGTGCCCGATGCGCACCGGCCCGCACGTCGGACATACCAGTTGCACGTTGGAATAGGCAATCCGGCTTTCCTGCTCGGCAATGCCCCCCTTGATGTTGCGCTGCGGGTTCGGGCGCACGTGCTTCTTCACCATCATCACGTGCTCCACCAGAAGCTTGCTGTCGTTGGGAAACACGCGCAGCACGCGTCCTTCCTTACCCTTGTCCCGCCCCGTGATGACCTTCACGTTATCGTTGCGGCGGATATCCACTCGCTTTTGTTCTGTGCTTACTGTTCGCATTCCAGTTCTCAATTCTTTCTCGGTACTCGGTACTCGGTACTAGATACTAGATCACTTCCGGCGCTAATGACACGATCTTCAAAAACTTCTTCTCGCGCAGCTCGCGCGCCACCGGACCGAAAACGCGCGTCCCTACCGGCTCGCCTGCGTCGTTGATCAGCACCGCCGCGTTCTGGTCGAAGCGGATATATGTACCATCGCGCCGCCGATGCTCCTTACGCGTCCGCACAATCACCGCCTTCACCACTTTGCCCTTCTGCACCTGCCCATCCGGAGCGGCTTCCTTCACCGCGGCGGTGATTATGTCGCCGAGGCCTGCATTCAGCCCGGTCGAACCGCCGAGCGGCAGAATCATCTGCAGCTTGCGNNACCTCCAGCATGCTTCTCATCATCACAGCCATGGCTTCAATCTCCCTAGTCTTTCCTGTCATCCTGAGCGAGACGTTTTTTGTCTCGCGAGGACCCGAGCGCTCTTCCTTACTTCGCGGCCTGCTCCAGCACGACCTCAGGTACCAGCGCCGTCTTGCGCACGATGTCCTTCAGCTTCCAGCGCTTCAACTTCGAGAGCGGACGCGTCTCTTCGATCCGCACCACGTCGCCCACGTGCGCCTCATTCTTTTCGTCGTGCGCATAAAATTTCTTGTTGCGCGCCACCACCCGTCCGTAGAAGGGATGCGCCTTCTTCCGCGTCACCTTGACGACGATCGTCTTTTGCATGCGGTTCGCGACCACTTCTCCCACCACTTCTTTGCGCCGGCCCTGTACGTGCTCGATCTCGGGGGTCGCGGATTTCTTGCTTGCGGTTTCCGCCATTAGCGTTTCTCCGTTGCGGCCAAGCGCGAACGCTCGCCCGAAATTGTCTTGACCCGCGCAATGTCCTTGCGCAGCCCGCGAATCTTTTTCAGGCTCTCGGTCTGCCCCATGTTCAGCTGAAACTTAAGCTTGAACAGCTGGTCCGCGAGATCCTGCCCCTGGTGCTGGAGCTCGGCGTCGGTTAGGTTTCTGACTTTGTCTGCCTTCATAAAATTCCTCAAAAGCTTTCTTCAGTGCGCCGAGTCGCGCTTCACGAAAACGGTGCGCAACGGCAGCTTGTGCGAAGCCAGCCGCATGGCTTCCGTCGCATCCACCGCCGTGACCCCTTCCATCTCAAACAGAATCTTTCCCGGACGCACTACCGCGACCCAATGATCTGGCGCGCCCTTGCCCTTACCCATACGGGTTTCGGCGGGCTTCTTGGTCACCGGCTTGTCGGGAAATACCCGTATCCAAATCTTCCCGCCGCGCTTCACAAAGCGGGTCATGGCCACGCGGCTCGCCTCGATCTGCCGGTCGGTGATCCAGCCCGGCTCCAGCACCTTCAGCCCGAAGTCGCCGAACGCCAGCGTGCTTCCGCGCCAGGCCTTTCCGGTCATGCGCCCACGCTGCTGCTTGCGGTACTTCACTTTCTTTGGCATCAACATAAGTCAGCTCTTAGTCGCTTTTGATCCTACTGGTCACTGGCCACTGGCCACTGCCCTAGAACGCTCCCACGCCCGTCTGCTGCTCCCGCTTCTTGGCCGGAAGAATCTCGCCCTTGTACACCCAGCACTTCACGCCAATCACACCGTACGTCGTCCTCGCTTCCGAGAAGCCGTATTCGATGTCGGCGCGCAGCGTGTGCAGCGGCAAACGCCCCTGCAGGTACCATTCCGAGCGCGCGATTTCATTGCCGTTCAACCGTCCGCTCACCCGTACCTTGATTCCTTTACAACCGAAGCGCAGCGCCGAATCCACCGCCTTGCGCATCGCACGCCGGAACCCAACTCGCTTTTCCAGTTGCAGCGCAATCGCTTCCGACACCAGCTGGGCATCGAGTTCGGGCTTGTGTACTTCCTGGATGTCGACAAACATCTCGCGCGACGTGCGCTTCTGCAAATCCGCCTTCAGCTTGTCGATCTCCGCGCCCTTGCGCCCAATAATGATTCCAGGACGCGCCGTCTTGATGATGATGCGCAGCTTGTTGCCCGGACGCTCAATCTCAATCGAGCTCACGCCCGCCGACTTGAGCTTCTCCTTCAGTTCGTTCTTCAGCTTGATGTCTTCAAGCAGCAGCTTGTCGTAGTCCCGCTCCACAAACCAGCGCGACTTCCACGGCTTGGTGTAGCCGAGGCGAAAACCATAAGGATGGACTTTTTGTCCCATTGCTTCTCCTAAATCAATCAAGAACTCTGTCATTCCGAACCTGCGCGAAGCGCGGGTGAGGAATCTGCTGTTATTTCGCCGCCAACTTCTTCTTGCCAGTCTTCCCCGCAGCCTTCTTCGCCACCGGCGCGCGCCGCTTTGCCGGAGCCGCAGCCGCACTCTTTGCCTCACCACCACTCGCCACGCGAGTCGCGCCGTTCCCGCGCTCGGCCAGCACCAGCGTGATGTGCGCAATGCGCCGCTGGTAGCGGAACGCCCGTCCCTGCGGCGCCGGACGAATGCGCTTCATCCGCGGACCGTCGTTCGCGATGGCGCTCTTCACGTACAAATTGTCGAGCTCGACGTCCAGCCCTTTTTCGGTGCTGAGAAAATTCGCGTTATCCAGCGCCGACTGCAGCAGCTTGCCCACGTGCGCCGCCACCCGCTTCTTGGTGAACAACAGCGTGTTGCGCGCCTCTTCCACCTTGCGCCCTTTGATCAACTCCAGCACCAGGCGCGCCTTCTGCGGCGACACTCGCAAGTAACGCATTTCCGCTCGGAATTCCATAATCTCGTCTCTGTTCTAAGCCTCAGCTCTTCGTTTTAGCTAAGGGCTAAAAGCTAATAGCTAAAAGCTTCTCTTACGCCTTCGGCGCCGCAGGCGATGCCGACGGAGTAATCGCTCCCGGACCTCCCGGAATGCCCGCCGGCTTCGCCGCCACTTCCGTGGCCGCCCGCATGGAGTGGCCCTTGAAGTTGCGCGTAAAGCTGAACTCGCCCAGCTTGTGACCCACCATGTTCTCCGTCACGTACACCGGAATAAACTTTTTGCCGTTGTGTACCGCAATGGTGTGACCCACCATTTCCGGAACCACAGTGGAGCGCCGCGACCAGGTGCGCAAAACTTTCTTCTCGTTGCGCGAATTCATGCCTTCCACCCTGGTCATCAGGAAGCCATCCACGAACGCGCCCTTCTTGGTTGAACGTGCCATAAAATTCAGCTCTCAGCTTTCAGCCGTCAGCTCTCAGCCAACAGCTCCTGTCAAACTTTGTCATTCCGACGGTTCGCGAAGCGACCCGGAGGAACCTGCTTTTCGCTTACGGCCAACGACTGACGACTGACGACCAACGACTACTTCGTCCGCCGGTTCACAATAAACTTATCCGTCCGCTTGTTATTCCGCGTCTTGTACCCGCGCGTCGGTTGCCCCCAAGGCGTCACCGGGTGCCGTCCGCCCGAAGTCTTGCCCTCACCACCACCATGCGGATGGTCCACCGGATTCATCGACACGCCACGGTTCACTGGCTTCCAGCCCAGCCAGCGCATGCGTCCCGCCTTGCCGATCGTGATATTTTCGTGATCCAGATTGCCCACCTGTCCGATGGTCGCCATGCAATCCTGCGAAATCTTGCGCGTCTCACCCGAAGGCAGCTTCACCAGCGCGTAATCCGATTCCTTCGCGATCAGTTGCGCCGCTCCGCCCGCCGAGCGCACCATCTGCGCTCCCTTACCCGGCTTCAATTCCAGATTGTGAATCGACGTGCCCGGCGGAATATTGCGCAGCGGCAACGCATTGCCCACCAGAATGTCCGCGTCAGGCCCGCTCACCACCTTCTGCCCCACCTTCATTCCTTCGGGCACCAGGATGTAGCGCTTCTCCCCATCGGCATACGCCAACAGCGCAATGCGCGCCGAGCGGTTGGGATCGTA
>PMXH01000321.1 GCA_003165855.1 Acidobacteriaceae bacterium
TTGAAGCGGCGAGCGTAGATCAACTCAAGGAGGAATTGCACGGAGCCTGACGCGGTCAGAAACTGATGGGCGGAACGGGAGGCGGTACGCGAGTATCGCCTCCTTTGCCCGTTCGGGCGCAGGTGCGCAACTCGGCCAGACACCGTGCCGCCGACAACACCACACTCAGTGGCAGCAAAGGAAATCGACGATGATCGTCGTAACTGATAAGCGAGGTGTTGGAATGCAAGGCCGTCTGCTCCTTCGCTGGGCGCGCGGACTGCTATTCCTTACAGGCGCGCTTGCGGTCTCCTATGTTGCGCTCACTCTGCTCCATGCAAAGCTCTACCAGGAAACTGCAAACAGAACACTTGATAAGCAGATCGCTGCGCAAAAGCAGCGCAGAGCAAGCGTGTCTGCGGTCGTGGCCAAACAAGGTGATGTTCTGGGCCGCATTGAGATNNGTTGGACACATCGAAGGTACTGCTCTTCCTGGAGAAATTGGAAACGCCGTAATTGCAGGGCATCGCGATACATACTTCCGCGCCCTGAAGGACATTCGCGCCAATGACGAAATCCAGATTCAAACCGCAACCAGCCTTTCTCGTTACGAGGTCGACCGGGTGCGGATCGTCACTCCTGACGACACTGGGATACTGGCCCCCTCTGCCGGTTCTGGCATTACGCTTGTAACCTGTTTTCCATTTCACTTTATTGGAGCAGCTCCAAACCGGTTTGTGGTGCATGCACACAAGGAGTAACCGCGGGTGACCGGACTGAAGCCGCGCGGTTGTGCTTTAGACATTATGCAGAAGCCGGATTTTCCCGGGCATGCAGATTCAAGCAGCGGACGGCGAATCCAAGTATCCTGGATCCATCTCCGGCGCGCGCAATTTCGCCAATTCCAATGCCTGAAGCACAAACGCATTCCATGCNNTCGCGCGTTCAGCCTTTTCCCATCCGTGGAGTTTTCCTGTGACATACCCGCAGATTTCAATCCTCATCCAGCTACCGCCGTTGTAGTACACGCCGTCGGCGGCCTTGCCGGCATAGCTCGAAGCGTACGAGTCGCTGACCATCGGGTGCCACTTTTCGTTGAAGTAACTCCACTCCTTCCCTCCTTGCGGAAGGCCGATGAAGATTGGCCTTACTGAGCCGCCTTCGCCTGGCCAGGGACAATCCTTGCGCGGCAACATGACTGGAATGCGATTGAGGTGACTCACAATCATTGCGTCCGTCAAAATCTTCCGGCTGAAAAGCCAGAGCGATAGAAACTCGGGAAAGATATCGGCAAAGCCAATGGCGTCGCGAATATTCCGCGCCGGGCACATGAATCCAAGACTCGCGTCATAGTAACTGCGATAGCCTTCCTCCGCCCGCGCAATGTAGTCCTCTGCGATGGTTGCGCTCAAGTCTGGAATCTGCAGCTCGCGGATCACCCTCAACAATACGGCCAGCATTCCCTGGTTTTCGCACAGAATGCTTGTGCCTTCGGGGTACTGGATCACGTCAAGCTGACCCATGACAAACTTGGCTGTACAAACTGCTTCGCGTTCCGGGTCGTAAGCGGCAAGGCAGTACTCCGCAGCCCGGCGAACTTTATCCATGGGCAGCCTGGTACCGAATCGCCGCCGGTTGATGAGTGCCCACATCAACCAGAGAGGCGTCGAGTCGTTTGACTTTCGTTCCAGGTTGGCGATGTTCGGCTCTACGAGGGTGTTGATTGCGCCGTCCGTTCCCTGGTTGTCAGCCCACAGGCCGAACACTTTCTCGTTCAGAGTGCGGTCGTGAATGCCATTGAGCGCGTAAAAGCTATCGCGCAGGTACATCTCACCCGCAGCCGAATACCAGATGCTGGGCGCCAACATCAGCCGCTGACCTTCCTCGTCCGCAATCCAGCTCAACATCATCACGTCTGCATAGAGCACTTTCTCCGTCTCCCCTCCTTTGCAACCAAGGCCATCCGCGAGATGAAGCTGGCTTGCCATGCGGTAGCCGCCAAGCGTGTCGGGAACACGATCGCTAACGAAGATGAAGGTGGTCTTCGCTTGCGGGCGGCCCATCTCCAGGCGATGGTAAGGCTCGCGCTGAGTTGCGATGCGCGCGACCTCAAGATCGCGCACTTCAAACGAAGGCAGCGGGCCGCCTTCTCGCTTGAGCTCTCGCGCTTCAAGGAAATCCGGAAGTGATAACACAATGGCAGCGCCAGTTCCTTGCAGTGCGGGCACAACAAAAGACTGGCGAAATTCACTGAAGGCTAAAGGGGACGCCGGCGCAGTGTCGTTGAACAACGTGAGATCGCCAAGTTTCTTGAACTCGTCGTCCGTGTCCCATGCGTGGATCGATATCGGAACCGCAGATCGATATTTGAGAGACACGGAATACACTTCTCCATCCCTTGCTGGAAACGGCAGGAGAACCCAATCTTTCAGAGCGCTGGGAGACAATTTCACGACGGCGCCTTGCTGTTCGACTTCGATCGCTCCTTGTCTTTTCCAGAGCGATGCAGCGGAGAGATCGATTCGGGTGCGTGAGCCCTCTCCAGACAGTTGGACAGTGGCTTCTCCAAATGTCTGCTGGATAAATGAACCTTGAGTCGCGCGATCCGGGGCTTTCGGAAGAAAGTAGAGGTTCAGATCGGGCATGCTGGCCGGGGCAGGTTTCACAGGCGTTCCATCCCGCCGTATGATTCGGCTCCATTGGTTGCGGAATCCGGCATCGGTGAGGAGGCCGACGGTCACACCATCCTGTGTGCGAAAACCGGCAGCAGGGAAATTCTCATGGAGTGGCCCGCCTTTCGAATCCGCATGGTCGAAACTCCACAGCTTTGCCGGAGTCGTCTCCGGTTCCAGGCGATTGGTGATCTGGTAAAGCAGCGCGAACATATCGGCCTGGCGCAACTGAATGGTCTTCTTGATCACCTGCGCCGACACAACTTCGTACGTGACTTCGACAACGACCGTTGTTCGCAG
>PMXH01000258.1 GCA_003165855.1 Acidobacteriaceae bacterium
GATCCGCTATCCGCAACTGCCCGGGAACTTCGGTTTGTCGAGTGCGGGGAAGTTTTTGGGTGCGGTTCTTTTTAACAGGGTCCGGCAACTTCATCGGCAATCGCCGATTCATGTGATCCACGCTCATGCCGCGCTGCCTTGCGGACAAGCTGCGGCATTTATTTCGCGCCGTCTTGGCATTCCGTTTGTTGTTACTATTCATGGCCTGGACGTCTTCAACCGGTGCTTCCAGGATGGGATTGCCGCGGGATGGCGCCGGAAAGCTTCATTGAGTGTTTATGAAAGCGCGCGCAAGGTGATTTGTATCAGCGACAAGGTGCGGCGATTGCTGACGGACGGGATGGGCACAAAGGTTGCCGCTGAGGTCGTCTACAACGGGACCGATCCCAGTCTGTTTGCGCCAGGTGCTACACCTCCGCAGACGCCGACAATTTTGGTTGTCGGGAATCTGTTAGCGGGAAAAGGCCACGAACTCGTACTCAGAGCCTTTGCCCGAGTGAAGGATTCGCATCCTGGCCTGCAATGCCGCATGATCGGGGAAGGCGCGGATCGAAATCGTTTCGCCGCTCTGGCCCGAGATCTGGGCATAAGCGATCAAGTTCATTTTCTGGGGCGGCGAGGCCGCTCCGACGTGGCTGAAGCCATGCGCAACTGCACGGTCTTTGTTTTGCCCAGCCGATACGAGGGCCTAGGATGTGTCTATCTGGAAGCGATGGCCAGCGGTAAGCCCGTGATTGCGTGCCGTGGGCAAGGCATCGACGAAGTCATCGACCACGGCTACAACGGGTGGCTGATTCCAATCGACGGTCTGGAGGAACTCGTGCGTGGGCTGCAGGCTTTGCTGGGAGATGCGGAACTGCGTTCGCGGATCGCTCGGGCCGCCCGGCAGACCATCCTCGAAAAGCTAACCTTGTCCCATCAGGCTGAAAATCTCTTGAGGATCTACGAGGAAGCGGCGCGATGACCACTCCAACGCCAATCCCACATCAACGAACTCAGCACGCAGAGCTCGTCGCGATTTCGGAGATGGACCTTGCGGAGGTCGCGCGCTTCATTGCGGCTCAGTCCGGCCGAACCAAAGAAACCACCGCAGAAACGAAGGAGGCGCACCTTCGCTGGTTCTTGCTGGAAAACCCAGCCCGCCTGCCGCAGCACCCTCTGGGTTTTGGATTGCGCTCCGCCGATCAGCTCGTGGGATGCATCTTGTGCAGCCCGCAAGCTTTTCGCTTCGAGAACCAGAGAATTCTTCTCATGGGTTCCAGTTCGTTCTACGTAGACGACCATCATCGTGGTCACGGAGGCCGCGTCTTCCTCCAGTATTGCCGACTCGCCAAGCAGTGGCCTTTGTTTGGAACCTCAGCTAACGCCGAAGCTGCAGCCTTGTGGAAGGCGGCAGGAGCAAGCCCCATCCCGTATTCCGACGGCGAACTGTTCGGTGTGCTTCGCTGGCCGGGCGTGGCCGAGGAGTTCGCGCATCGGCGGTGTTCGAGTCGCCTGCTAGCGCGTCTGGCGGGCAGTCCCATCTCTGGCCTCGTGGATCTAGCGCGGCCCCTCAAGATCGATTCCCTCGCGTCTGACGTGCTTCAGCCGCTTGAATCCGCGGAGCAGGTGAACGAACTGGCTGTCCAAGATTCTTCCGCCAAGTTGACCTCCATGCGTGATTTATCCTACGTGCGCTGGCGCTATTTCTCTAGCCGGGATGCAACGACCGCGGCATTTGCATTTCGTGGCCGCAGCCCCGACCGCGAAATCCTGGTAACTGTGAATCAGCGCACCCGGGGATATCGCGGCCAAATCAAGACGCTCAATGTGCTCGATGTTTATCCCGAAGTGCGTCCGGAAGAGTGGCTGCGGATTGTCGGCGCCCTCGCCCATCGCTACAAAAAGATAGTGGACGCAATCGTGCTGCGCAGCCAGGACCCAGGCCGGCAGAAGGTATTTTGCGAAAGAGGCTTTCAGTATCGCGCATTCGACGCGCCGATCGGGTGGTTCCTTGACAAAGCCGAGCTCTTGCCAACGCATGATTGGTATCCGGTGCCGGCAGACGGCGACGGGCTCATCTAGAGAACTGCCGCGGAGCGTAATCAGCTTCTCGGATTGAAACTGCACTCAATGAACTTCAGAAGTCGAGCTCGTGCATTCCTGATTCAAACGGCGGCTTTGGCTCGTGTCGACGAGCTAGCGCTCCGCCTTCAGAAGCTCAAAGGCAGTGCGCATGGGCTGGTTGTCGGAGTACATGAAACGCCGGCTTCTTTGGAGGCGCATTTCCGCGAGCAGCTCGAGTGGGCGTCCCAACATTTTGCGATTACCACTCTGGAGGGTTTCGCCAAGCTGTGGGACAACTCCCCGGCACGCGAAGCGAATTCGAAGCCTCCTGTCTTATTTACTTTTGACGACGGCAGAGAAAGCAACTACGCGGTTGCAGCGCCCCTACTTGAGTCTTTTGGAGGACGGGGTGTGTTTTTCGTGGTGCCGGCCTTTGCCGAATGCGCTGCTGACCAGGCTCTCGCTTTTTACCGATCGAGGATCAATCCCGACTCCAGACCTGGCGACGAACGATGCGAAGACTGGAAGCCGATGACTCCCAGCCAGATTGCAGATCTGTCGGCTCGAGGGCATGCGATCGGCAACCATACGCTTACCCATCCGCGGTTGGTGGGACTCTCGCCGGACCAGTTGGAGCGGGAAATCGGCGACAGCGCGCGCAAGCTTACCTTGTGGACAAGGAAGCCGGTCGATGCGTTCGCCTGGACATTCGGCTGGGATGCGGTCGATACGAACGCCTGGAAAGTAATACAGCGCTACCATCGTTTCTGTTTTGCCCCCTGCGCCGGGTCGGTCGACAGTATCCACGACAGCCCAAACCTGCTGTGGCGCCGGGAGATCGAAGTGAGATTCTCAGCTCCGGAGTATCGTTTTCTTTATTCCGGGCTGATGGATCCGTGGTGGAGTTTTCGACGAAGGCGTCTCCGCAAGATGTTGCGAGTGCCGCCCCATGCGAATATCGAGTAACCTTTCAGTCCGAAGTATGATCCCCCTTGCATGATTCACCTTTTCATTAATGCGCTCGCGGCCAGTGCAGGAGGTGGCCTCACCTATGTCCGCAACGTATTGCCTCGCCTCGCGGCCCGGAGTGACGTGCGCACAACGCTGCTGGTCAGCGAACAACTGCGCGGTGAGATTACGGAATCGGGTCACGTTACTCTTCTCCGCGCAAACTGTCCCGCGAGTTCCGGGAGACGATTCTGGTACGAGCAGCGCAAGCTTACGGACTTGATTCGCCACTCCGGGGCTGATGTCCTGTTATCAACCGGAAATTTTGCGCTGTACCGCTCGCCAGTGCCACAAATCCTCCTCAGCCGGAACGCACTCTACACATCGTCCTACTTTCTGCATGATCTGCGAGACCGGGGCGACTATCGGTTATGGCTCGATACCGAAGTGAAGGCCACGCTTGCCCAATGG
>PMXH01000200.1 GCA_003165855.1 Acidobacteriaceae bacterium
TTGTAGTCCTCGATGTCGCCCTTGTGAATGATGTGGCGGCGCGCATCCAGCACGTGATCGTTCTGCGTGGTGGCAAACTCGTAGGTGCCGGAAACCTTGCGCGCCTCGAGCCCCGTGTCGTGCCATAGGGCTTGCGAGGTGCGCAGGCCGTAGGGGTTGAATCCCATGCCCGTGCCCGCGCGTCCGGCCCTGGTGCGGCCGTAACCCAGGTGCAGCGTCACCGCGCCATCGATATGGCCGGGCTGGATGAACACCGGCGCGCGCAGCGACCGGCCCTTGTAAGTCAACTGCACCATGTCGCCCGTCGCGGCCTTCAGGCGGTGTGCCGTCGCGGGGCTGACAATCGCGGCGTTGTCCCAGGTCAGCTTGGTGATCGGCTTGGGCAGTTCCTGCAGCCAGCCGTTGTTGGAGAATTGCCCGTCGTAGATGGTGGGGTCGCGGCGGATGTTCAGCTCGATAGAGTTCTGTTCAGTCGTAACTTCCAAGCTGGGACTTGCAGATTTCGCGGTAACCGGTTTGGGAGCGAAGGTCGTGCCTTCGACCCATCCGTCATGCAGAGAGTTGCGCCAGAACTGCTCGAAGTCGGCATTGGAGTGCTGCTTCTGCCAGTACGCGCGGACCAGATCGTAACCCGTGGCGTCGGCTTGACCTAAAAGGAGCGCGACGAATTCAAGCGCGCTCTTGCCGTTATACAGAGGAGCAATCAGCGGCTGAATGATGCTGACCGTGCCGTCGTAAGCGCGGGCATCACCCCACGCTTCGAGTTCATGGGCTTGATTGACGTGCCACTGACAAAGCTCGGCAGTTTCGTTCTGATAGAGGCCAAGATGAACGCGCAGTGGAACTTTGCCGTTCTTTAGGACGCTCGCGAAGTCGAGATCAGCAGGCGTGTCGTAAGCGGGATTGCCGCCCAGAATGATCAGCAGATCGACCTTGCCAGCTTCGATGTCCGCAACGAGTTCTTTAATCGAGTCCGTGTTGTTGATCGGGTTCGCATCGACCGGGTTGGAGTAGAAGACGGCCTTCCCGACGTTGCCAAGTTGCGCATTGATCGAATGCGCTAAAGCGTGAACCATTGGCGGCTGATGGTCGCCAGCGACTATCAGGCTCGCGCCTTCATGAAGTCGGAGATCAACAAGAACCGTACCAAAGAATCGCCGCTCCATTTCAGAAAGCAGCCCCACTGCCGGATTTCCGATGGGAGCAGCCTCAATTCTCCGCCGATCTTCCTCCGTCGCGGGGCCGCCCACTTTCACCGGAACCGTACCGTTAACAAATGCCCCAGCCAATGTCTCTATTCTTGACGCCTGCACTGCCAGCCGATGATCTGCCTTCGCTCCCGTAGTCGTCGCCCCGCTCTCGATCACGTACAGCCGGTTCATCTTGCCGTCGGGATTGCGGCGCTTGGCGAAGTCGCGGATGTAGCGGACATTCCCCGGAAAGCCCGCATACAGGAAGTCGGCGTCGAGCGAGACGATTACGTCGGCCTTTTCGAAATCGTAGCGCGTCTCGACCGGCTGGCCGAAGGCCAGCTTCGCGCCTTCGAGCACGTTGTCGCGGTTGACCGGCTCATATACATGCCACTTGGCCTGCGGATAAATCTTCAGGAAGTTACGCAGTTGGTCGGCGAGCGTGGGCGAAGAGATGGTCGGCGTAAGGATGCGAATGCCCGCGCCCTGCAGCGCTTTCTGCGCGCTGAGCGGGCCGCGAATCGCGGTGAGGAAAGTCTGCCAGGAGCGCTGGTCGCCCATGGACA
The DNA here is from genome assembly GCA_003165855.1 of Acidobacteriaceae bacterium. Classification (GTDB taxonomy): domain Bacteria; phylum Acidobacteriota; class Terriglobia; order Terriglobales; family Acidobacteriaceae; genus Sulfotelmatobacter. Next base: position 1,757 of record PMXH01000200.1, read on the forward strand.
CGACGCTCTGCGAGCGGTCGGGATCGTACAGGCCGAGGATGTGGGCTTGCGCAAAAATGTCGGTGCCGCCGAGCGACGCGGGGTGCTTGTCGTTGCCTTCAATCTTTGTCGGACGTCCGAGATGGCTTTCGACCAGCAGCGGGCTGGCGTATCCGCCGAGCGTCATCGCCGTGGCATAGAACTGTGGGCGGCCGGGAATCACATCTTCGGGCTGGCGAACGTAGGGAACGATCGGCTCAAGGGGCAGGCGCACGCAGCCGGTCATGCCGGCCAGCGCCATGGAGGCGCCCATCACCTTCAAGAAGCCGCGGCGCGAAACGGAATCGACCCACTCGGAAGCGCCTTTGGGAAACTCGCGGTGCAACGCTTCCTGGAACGTGGGGCTGCCCGCAAGCTCTTCGAGGCTGCGCCAGTATTCTGGGCCGGCGTGCGTCTTCGAGGCTTCGTCCAGCCTCGCGCGCACCGATTCCAGATCCAGCTTGCCCTTCTGGCTGGGGCAAACTTCTTCTTTCTTCGTCTCGCGGGGCGCGCCGCCATTTTGTTCTTCCATCTTCATTGGTTCCACGCTACACACTCTGTCATCCTGAGCGGAGCAAGAATTCGCGAAGCGAATTCTCGCGCAGTCGAAGGATCGCTACCACCATGGAGCTGACGCGGCGCTAGGGATCCTTCGACTCCGTGTTTGCTTCGCTTCGCGGAGCAAACACTCCGCTCAGGATGACAAGTTCTCATATTTCCGCTCTTACCGGTGGCACGTGTTGCAACTCGTAATGTCTTTCACGCTTCGCACGCTGTATTTCTTCACCAGCGCCGAGCCTAAGTCGAGTTGATCCGTATAACTCTGTCCATCCACCACCACCGGGTTCGCGCTGGTGGGCTGCTGGTAGCGCATGTTGAATACCTGATCGCGCGGGCGCAGATTCTGTTCCGGCGCGCGATGGCAACTCAAACACCACTCCATCTGCAACGATTCCTGCTGATACATGAGCGGCATCTGGTCGACGGGACCGTGGCAGGTGTTGCAACCCACTCCTTTATTCACATGAATGCTGTGGTTGAAATAGACGAAGTCGGGTAGCTGGTTCACTCGCGTCCACTGCAGCGACTGACCGGAGCGGTAGCTGGCGCGGACCGGCTCCAGCAACTGGGCGTTGGTCCAGATCTGCGAATGGCAGTTCATGCAGGTCTTGGTGGGAGGGATGCCGGCGAAGCTCGAAGTCTCAACCGAAGTGTGGCAGTAACGGCAGTCGATGCCGAGTCCGGTGACGTGATGCTGATGGCTGAAGGGCACGGGCTGCGGCTTGCGTACGCCCGCATAGGTAATGTAGGGCGAACGCTGGACTTCCATCGCCACCCATCCGAGCGCGGCAACGACGAAAACCGCGCCAAAGATCGTGGCCCGGGACAGGGTGTTCGTACTGCGATGAAAAATCTGCGACATGCTTACGTACGAGCTTCAGAAAATACGAATGAGACCCAGCAGATCTCCAATATTATGGAGCGTGATGGTTGCGGCGCAAAAGAAAACACCCACTGCTTTTTTCGCGTCAGGGATGAGAACTGGAGATTATAAATATTTCGGGCACAGTTGTCGCGTACTTTCCCCGGCGGGAGCGGAAAAACTTCCCGAAACTAAACACTACTGGAAATAGGTAATGTTGCGTTTCTCCATACTCAGGCGGATATCGCTAACGGAGATTCATCACCAACAGTTTCGGTTCGGTCATTTCTTCGATCGCGTAACGCAGTCCCTCGCGGCCGAGGCCGGAGTCCTTCACGCCGCCGTAGGGCATCTGGTCGATGCGGAATGAAGGGATATCGCCCGCGATCAACGCCCCGACTTCCAGTTCGTCGTAGGCCTGGAAGAGCAGTTTGACGTCACGAGTAAACAGGCCAGCTTGCAGGCCGTAGTTGGAATTGTTGATGCGGCGCAGGGCTTCGTCAAAATTCTGATATGGCTCCACGGTAACCACGGGGCCGAAGATTTCCTGGCAGTTCACTTTCATCTCGGGATTGGTGCCGGTTAACACCGCGGGCTCAACGATGGAACCCTTGCGGCCGCCACCGCACAGCAAGCGAGCGCCCGAGCGAACCGCTTCCTCGATCCAATTGGTGACGCGGACGGCATCGCTCTCTCGAATCAGCGGACCGAGGTCGGTCGATTCCTCCATGGGATCGCCGGTTTTCAGCTGCTTGACGCCGTCGACAAGAAGATCGGTGAACTTGCCGTAGACCGATTGCTGCACCAGAATGCGCTGCACGGAAATGCAAGTCTGACCGGCGTAGGCGAAGCCACCGGAGATGCAGCGCTCGGCGGCGTAGGGAAGATCGGCGTCGCTGTGCACGATGGCGCCGGCGTTGCCTCCCAGTTCGAGCGCGACTTTTTTCTTGCCGGCGCGGCGTTTGATGTCCCAGCCTACGGGCACGCTGCCGGTGAAGCTGATCAGCTTGATGCGCTCGTCGGTGACCAGAAGGCTGGCGTCTTCGTTCGAGAGCGGCAGCACGTTGAGTCCGCCATCGGGCCAGCCTGCCTGCTGCACGCACTCCGCCAGCAACAGCGAGCAGAGCGGAGTTTGCGGCGCGGGCTTCAATATCATGGAGCAGCCTGCCGCGATGGCGGGCGCTACCTTGTGGGCGACAAGGTTGAGCGGAAAATTGAAGGGCGTGATGCCTGCGATGGGACCGATGGGGAAGCGTTTTACGATGCCCCAGCGCCCCGCGGTCGATTGCTGCCAGTCGAGGGGAAGATATTCGCCGTAAATGCGCGTGGCCTCTTCCGCTGCGACGTTGAAAATGAACACGGCGCGGTCAACTTCGATGCGCGCTAGTTTGATGGGCTTGCCGGCTTCCTGCGCCAGAGTGCGGGAGAATTCGTCGCGGCGCTCGGCAATCGACTGGGCGACGCGACGCAGCACGCGCTGCCGCTCGAAGGCGGGCAGTCGGCGGGTAGTGCCGAAAGCCTTCACGGCGGCGGCGATGGCGGCCTCGGCATGCTCGCGGCGAGCCTGGATCAGGCGGCCGATTACGCTGCCATCGAAGGGCGCGCGGATCTCGACCACGTCGCCATCTTCCATCCAGCGGCCGTCCATAAAAAACCCGTGGGTCGCGACTGGGGCGAGCGTCATTTCCGGCATGGTTGGCCTCCGCGTGCAGACAAACGCTTTTGATTATAGGCCTTGGCGGTTGGTTGCTTTTTTCTGGAAAGCAAGATCATTAAACACAGAGGGCACAGGAGCCCACTGAGGAGCGGATTCCTTCTACTACAATGAAGACCGTTAGGTCCATGCATATTCTAGAAACCATCGTTGAGCTTGCCCCGCGTCTGCGGCGGAAAGAAGTTTCCCCGCTGGAACTGACTCGTGCTTGCCTGGATCGCATCGAGAAACTTAATCCCACGCTGAATGCATTTATCACGGTGACTGCCGAATCGGCGCTGGCCGAAGCACGGGCTGCGGAAATCGAAATCTCTCGTGGGGAATGGCGCGGTCCGCTGCATGGGATTCCGNNCGCACAACCGCTGCCAGCGCGCTTTTTCAGGACCGCGTTCCCGCGGAGGATGCGGAAGTGGTGCGGCGGCTGCGACGGGCGGGCGCGGTGATACTCGGCAAGAACAATCTGCACGAGTTCGCTTATGGCGGCAGTTCGCTGGTCAGCTTTTTCGGTGACGTTCACAATCCACGAAACACCGCGCACATCGCGGGAGGATCATCGGGAGGTTCGGCTGCGGCTGTGGCTGCGGGGCTTTGCTACGTGGCGATTGGCACTGATACTGCTGGCTCGATTCGCGAACCGGCTGCGCTGTGCGGGTGCGTGGGGCTCAAGCCGACTTATGGACGCGTCTCCGCGCGGGGCGTGATTCCGCTTTCGTGGTC
>PMXH01000015.1 GCA_003165855.1 Acidobacteriaceae bacterium
GGCCGGTCCTTCCCGCCGGCCCTCGCATCCATCTTTGCTCCTTCCTCCTTTTTTGCCTTCCCCGCCGGCCGGCTCTTCCTGCTCTTGGCCGCCGGCTCCTGCACGCCTGCTTCTTCTGCGTACTCCTTCACCTTCAATATCACCATCTTTCCACCATTTCCGGCCATGTCCCGCAAGCCGTCGAGCCCGCACAGGCGTCCCCCTTGGAGCGAAACCAGAGTCGCCCTATCTCCAAGCCTTTCCACTCAAGTCGTCGCGTCCCACAGGAAGCGGCGACCCCGCATCGGGCTCAAAGGGGTAGACCAACTCTGGATCCGCTCTAACGGGAACCGCCCCCGAAAACGAATCGTCATAAATGTTGCCAATGATGATTGATAAGTGCCGATAATCTTTCGTCTTCTCTGTGCGCACGNNTGGTGTGCTGTCTCTTAGTCTCGCTTCATAATCAACCCCCCTCCCGAGCGAAGATTGGCGCGCATCTTGTGCCAATCGCTGTCGAAAGCCTGTCCTGAGCGAAGCCGAATGGGGATTTAACTCACATTGGGGACGAGTTCGCGACAATAGGAAAACGACCCGAACCCGCAGGTTTACACTGCTCAGCTAGGTGAAACATGCGAACTCTGACGCTTCTTGCGGTGCTCATCACTCTCCCGATTGCAAGCGAAACGCCCCAGTGCAAGGGAAACCCAAAGTTGATTGACAAGTGCTTCACTGTGCACGGTCGCGCCACCTTCGGTCCAGGTACCCCGGCACTCCGGATTTGGCCCACGGGAACACATCGGATGCTCGGTCTCACAGCCGGGCCGGTCGCAGATGACGGCGATGCTCCAATATGTCCAAAGGAAATGTTGAGATTCACTGCTGGAATGGAAGAGTACGGCGACTTTGTGGTCTGCCCATTCACACCCGACAAACCGGATCACATGCAAATGGTGTGCGTGGAATCGGTCTCGCATCTCGTCGTGCGCCAAATAAGAATTAGTTCCGGTAGTGTCACCGCCAATCCGGACATGACTCGAAAACTCGCGTTCTGTCCAGACTGGCGATTCTCCCGCGAACGCTCCTCATCATGATGCGATTCGGCCTTGAACGCGGTACTTGGGATCACTGCTGACCGGCACTGCTCGGGACAGAACCTTTTTCAGGTACATCGATCGTGACGCCGGTTCGCTCGCCGTCGACGTGAAGCGGGATCTCGGTGGTGTCGTATTCGTGGACGATGGTCGCGTTTGTCCATGAAGAAGGAAATGAGCCGGGAGGACTGGAAACCTCGTCAAAGCGAGCATCGGCGGCGGNNCGAGTTGGCTGCGATCGTCGGCGAACAGCAGAGAGACAGAGCCCTTGTTCAGGACATGACCGTCTTTCTTGGCAAGTAGGACTCCTTCGACCCTGTGGAGCTTCGAGATGGGAAGCGTGATGTCTTCACCGGGGCGCTCTTCGCCCATGGTGAGTTGGAAGGACTTGGCATCGCTGGGGCGCAGTGCACCGCCGGAGTAGAACGCGAGCGAAAACGACGGTCCTCCAAAACTGCTGTAGCCGTTCTTACTGAAATTGAGAGTCGAGTTCTGAGCGCTGAGGTCTGCCTCGACAACGGCCTCCTTCAAGGGGGGCAGCCCGGTTATGCGGAAGTTGCCGCGGTCGTCGGTGGTTGAATTGCCGGATCCCATGCCGTCCCCGACGACGTTGTGAACCGCTACCCACTTGCCCTGTTTTCGCTCGCGCAGGTGCACTTCAATTCCGGGAGCGGGACCGCCGTCGTCGTAATGGATGGTGCCGTTCACGGCCGCTGCCCGCTCAAGAGAAATGTTAATGGATGCGGATCCGTTGGCGTCCACGGAGATGATGGGGACGCGCTCGACAATGCGCTTCCGCAAATCGTCTGAGGGCTCAAGCAGATCCTCGTTGCCGACACCCAGAATGGCGAGGGGAGAAATGTATCCTGCCATGGATGCCAGGACAAGGTAGGTTCCCGGGGCCACCTTGGGAATCGAGAAGGAACCATCGAGCAGTGTCTGCACGCGACGGGCTTCGACGGGTTTCATCGCCGAGGCGGTGTCAGCGCTCTTGGCTGCCGGGACGGGCCGAAGCACCACGATGGCCAGGCGCGCTGGAGTGTTGCTGTCCGCGCAGGTCACATGGCCGGAGACGCTGCCGCTGACAACCGGGTTCTGTGCAGAGGCAGCACAACAGAAAAGAGCAACCAGAAGAGCGGCAGGTTTTCGCATGGGGAAACTATAAACCAGGGTCAACCCCGGGCTCAATGAGCGCTTTGCCCTGGTGCCCTTAACCGAGAATTCCGAGCGAGCCCGATCGGCAAACACTCGCCGCCTCCACAAGGCTGATTACTGGGCGAGCATCGGCTCCTTTCGGCGAGCCAGAACATACACTGCGACGAGCGCAGCGGTGAATCCCGCCCCTGCGCCAATGCCCAGAGACCAGCGCGGGCCGAAGTGGTTGGCAACCCACCCGGTGATCGGTGCCCCAATCGGTGTTCCTCCCAGTGCGATTGCAACTCGAAGCGCCATCACCCTGCCGCGCATTGCCGGTTCTGTCGACAGTTGCATGATGCTGTTGGTGCCGTTGCCCAGGGTCATGCCGGTCGCGCCCATGATCATCAGCGCGGCCGCAAACCACCAGTATCCCGACGCCAACCCGCCCAGCGTGCATCCGAGCCCAAATACAAATGCGGCCGCCATAAGCGACGACAAGGTTTGCCTCCGCCGGCTGGCGGCGAACAAAGCTCCTGAGACTGTGCCTACGGCCATTAACGAGGAGAGCAGGCCGAAGGCGCGCGCATCGGAGTGGAATATATTCACGGCCATCGTTGCGATGAAGATCGGAAAATTCATGCCGAACGTGCCAATCAGAAACAGCATCACCAGGATCGCCCTGAGGTCCCGCCTTCTCCATACGTAGCGAAGACCTTCCAGAAATCCAGATGCGGTGCGATGCGCTCTGGCGCTTCTACGCAGTTCCGGGAGGCGAAAGAACGACATCGAGATCAGAACAGCCGCGAATGAGAGCCCGTTCAGAAGAAAGGCCCATCCAATGCCAACCCTTGCGATCAGCAGACCTGCTACCGCCGGACCAATCCACCCGCCAGCATTGAACGAGGTTGAGTTCAATGCCACGGCATTGGTCAGATCCTCATCGCCCACCATCTCTGCCACGAAGGTCTGTCTCACCGGAGC
>PMXH01000198.1 GCA_003165855.1 Acidobacteriaceae bacterium
GCCATCCTCACACGGTGGAAGTCATAGGTTCGAATCCTATAGCGCCCACCATTTAACCAACTGACTTTAAGGACGTTACCGCGCTTCCATGTCCTTAGAGATCCAGTTGGCGTATTTTCCTCCCATTGCCGTCGCGGACTTGGCTTACTTCACCTGCACATCCATGTTGAGGTTGTAGGCGACAAAGGACCAGGCGTCGGCAATTTCGTCGATCTGTTTCGAGATGGGCTTGCCGGCACCGTGTCCAGCCTTGGTTTCCACGCGAATCAGAACCGGAGCAGGCCCGGCTTGATCGGCTTGCATGGTGGCGGCAAACTTGAAGCTGTGTCCGGGCACGACGCGGTCGTCGTGATCGGCCGTGGTGATGAAGGTTGCCGGATATTTCGTTCCCGGCTTCAGGTTGTGTAAAGGCGAGTAAGCGTAAATGGCCTTGAACAGTTCGGGATCGTCGGAGGAGCCATAGTCCGAGGTCCAGGCCCAGCCGATCGTGAACTTGTGAAAACGTAGCATGTCCATCACGCCGACTTGCGGGATCGTCGCTCCGTAGAGGTCGGGACGCTGGGTGAGGCATGCGCCGACCAGCAGACCGCCGTTGCTCCCGCCCCGAATCGCCAGGTTGGAAGAGGTTGTGTAATGGTTGGCGATGAGCCACTCCGCGGCACCGATGAAGTCGTCGAATACGTTCTGCTTGTGCAGTTTGGTGCCGGCGAGATGCCAGTCCTCGCCGTACTCTCCGCCGCCCCGTAGATTGGGCTGAGCATAAACCCCTCCCATCTCGAGCCACACAAGATTCGGTACCGAGAAAGCGGGAGTGAGAGAAATATCGAAACCGCCGTAGGCATAGAGCAGCACCCGGTTCTGGCCGTCAAGTTTCATTCCTTTCTTGTAGGTGAGGAACATCGGGATACGTGTGCCATCTTTGCTCTGGTAGAAAATCTGCTTAGTTTCATAACGGCTGGGGTCAAAGTCGACTTTGGGCTGACGAAAGATCGCGCTGGCGCCCTTTTCCGGATCATACCGATAGATGGTGGTCGGCACGGTAAAGCTGGTGAAAGCATAAAAAGTTTCCTTATCCTTGCGCTTGCCGCTGAAGCCCGGAGCCGTGCCGATCCCGGGCAGATCAACGTCGCGGAGGAATTTGCCCTGCAGATCGTAGACCCGGACTTCGGTCTGAGCGTCCTTGAGATATTCGACCAGGAATTTATCATCGACGACGTTGGCATTGGTCATAGTTTCCGCAGCCTGAGGCACGATCGTCTTCCAGTTGGAGCGCTCGGGCTTGCGAGTGTCGATGGCGATCAGGCGGCTGCGGGGAGTGTCGAGATCGGTCTTGAACCAGAAGACCGGACCGTCGTTGTCGATGAACTGGTATTGGGCATCGAAGTCGTCGAGGAGTTTCACGACTGGCGAGTCGGCCTGGCTGAGGTCTTTGTAGTAGAGGCGATTCTTGGGAGACGTTCCCTGCCACACCGTGATGACAAGGTAACGACCGTCGTCGGTGACAGAGCCGGCGAATCCTAGTTCTTTGTTGTCGGGACGCTCGTAGATCAGCAGGTCTTCGGATTGCGCTGTGCCCAGGCGGTGGTAATAAAGCTTCTGGAAGTAATTGGCATCGCGCAACGGTGCGCCTTCCTTGGGCTCTGCATAACGGCTGTAATAGAAGCCTTTGCCGTCCTTGGTCCAGGATGCGCCGGAAAATTTGACCCATTTGACCAGGTCGGACAAATCCTTGCCGGTGTCGACGTCGCGGACGTGCCACTCCATCCAGTCGGACCCGGAAGCGGCGGTGCCATAAGCCATCAGCTTGCCGTCGTCGGTAATTGCCTGTCCCGACAACGCGACCGTGCCATCGGAGGAAAGCGTGTTGGGATCGAGAAGCAGGCGCGGTTCGGCGTTCAGCGAATTGGCAACGAACAAAACATTTTGATTCTGCAGGCCGTTATTGTGCTGGTAGAAATACCTTCCGCCGTGTTGCTCGGGCACACCGTAGCGCTCGTAGTTCCAGAGTTTCGTGAGGCGCTCGTGAATCGCCGGACGGTAGGGAATCTGGTCGAGATAGCTGAAAGTCAGCTTGTTCTCGGCCTGCACCCAAGCCGTCGTGTCGGCTGAATCGGTGTCCTCAAGCCAGCGGTAAGGATCGGCGACCTTGGTGCCATGGTAATCGTCAATTTGGTCGACCGTTTTCGCCTTCGGATAATCGAGCTTGGAGGCAGACGGTGCATTCCCCGCTAGCAGGGCGATCGCAAAGAGCAGCAGCGAGCAGGAAAGGAGAAACGGGACGGTAGCGCGGCGCACGATATTCATGGAGGTCCTCGGTAATTCTTTTCCGGGTGGAAACCCGGACATTCTAAACCATAGAGCGAAGCACCGGGTTCGCGAACCAACGTCTGTGCTTTGGATCACGGCACGACTCTTGCCCAGATCGCACTATAGGCAGAGTCGGAAGGAGTCCGAACTATATGAAACGTGTGCTGTTTTCCGGCCTTGCTATTTTTTTCTGTTGTCTGCCTGGGTTGGCGCAGCAGACCGATATTAACCGTTACACCTTGTTTACCGGCTTCGATTATATGATCAGCCCAGCGCGCAATCTCACGGAGCGTGGGTTTGAAAGTGACTTCGGCGTCAGCGTGAGACCCTGGCTGGGTCTGGGCGGCGATTTCGGAGCTCTGGGCAGCGACATTATCAGTGGTTCCGGCACCATCAACGGCAGCGAAACGGTTTACGCGCCGTTGCTGACGCAGAACGAAATGAACGGTGCGCCGCCTCCTGACCTGGTTAACGTTGCGTTCAAGTCGACCACTTATACCTTTGCCGCTGGCCCGCAGTTTTACCTGCGCAAATGGGAGAAGGTCACTTTCTTCGCACGCCCCGGTTTCGGCGGGATCCACGAGACCGCAAACATCGGGTTCCCGCTGGCATTGGGGCAGCTGTTGACGGCGCTGGGGGCAACGGTCCCAAGCCCTCACCAGACGGATACCACCTACTTCGTCGGTCTGGGCGGCGGTTTCGACCTCAACCTATCGCGGCGAGTAGGAGTACGGTTCGCAACCGACTGGGTGAATACTCATCTGTTTTCCAATTTGCTCACGAACCGGCAAAACTATGTCCGCTTCTCCGTTGGCCCCACATTTCGCTGGGGCAGACTACAGTAGGGAAGCGGCCACCCCGCCGGTACCTGCCCGGTTTCGGCCCATGCTCGTTCCCTGAACAATTCGCAGGAGTTGCCTGCTGACTCTTCCCTTCCCGGAACAGATGAATAAATGGATCGTCGTCAACATGCGGAGCATCTGAATCCACCAAGGAGAGTCGACCATGATCTTCGGCATGACAACCGCAACCTATACCTTCGTACACGTGCTGTTGAGCCTGGTTGGGATCGGCTCCGGATTCATCGTGCTCTACGGACTGCTCACTGCGAAACGGCTCGACGGCTGGACCGGTCTGTTCCTGGCGACCACCGTGGCAACCAGCGTGACTGCGTTTGGTTTTCCGTTCGACCATCTTCTGCCGTCGCATAAGGTTGGCATCGTCTCGCTGGTGTTGCTGGGGGTGGCAATTTCGGCGCGCTACGTTTTTCATCTCGCTGGCGCGTGGAGTCGTGTCTACGCAATCAGCGCGGTGCTTGCCCTGTATCTGAATGTTTTCGTGGCCGTCGCGCAGGCCTTCATGAAGGTGCCGGCTTTGAAAGCATTGGCCCCGACTCAGAAAGAGCCGCCATTTCTGATCGCTCAGCTTGTCGTCCTGACGCTATTCGTCGTGCTCACTATTTTCGCAGCGATCAAGTTCCATGCCGAGTCAGTCCGTACGGCCTGAACGGCCCGCATTTCCTCTTCGCCGAGGTCGGGACGCCAGTTTTCTCTATCCCGGCGGTTTCGCCCGCCACCAACCTTGATTCAAGGAGACCAACTTATGGCTACGATTACGACAAAAGACGGCACGCAAATCTACTACAAGGACTGGGGCAAGGGACAACCCGTTGTCTTCAGTCATGGCTGGCCACTCAGCGCAGATGCCTTTGAAGACCAGATGCTATTTCTCGCTTCCCGCGGCTATCGCTGCGTTGCCCATGACCGTCGCGGTCACGGACGCTCGGGCCAGCCCTGGGAGGGCAACGAAATGGATACTTATGCCGATGATCTCGCGGCGCTTGTCGAAAAGCTCGATCTAAAGAGCGCGGTCCACGTCGGCCATTCGACCGGCGGCGGCGAAGTCGCCCGCTACATCGGCCGCCATGGCACGAAGCGTGTAGCCAAGGCTGTGCTGATCAGCTCAGTGCCGCCGCTGATGCTCAAAACGCCTGCCAATCCCACCGGTCTGCCCATTGAAATATTCGACGGCATTCGCGCCGGCGTCCAAGCGGACCGCTCTCAATTCTTCAAGGATCTCAGCGCCCCGTTTTATGGCGCCAATCGCCCGGGCGCGAAAGTTTCGCAGGGGCTGCGTGATTCCTTCTGGCTGCAAGGGATGCTGTGTGGAATGACGGGAGCTTACGACTGTATCAAGGCGTTCTCCGAGACGGACTTTACCGAAGATCTCAAGAAGTTCGATGTGCCCACGCTCGTTCTGCACGGCGATGACGATCAGATCGTCCCGATTGTCGCGTCGGGACTTCTTTCGTCGAAGATTGTTAAAGGAGCTACCCTGAAGATCTATCCGGGTGCGCCGCACGGCATGTGCTCGACGCTAAAGGACCAGATCAACGAGGATCTGCTCGCCTTCGTCAAACGCAGCGAACAAGCGGCGGCGTAATCGGAAGTTGCCCGGCCTTCGAGTCTCATCGCGCAGGCCGGGCGGTCCGGTTTGTCACGTTCGATGAGAGCGGGCGAGTGAACGGTCGTTACTTCCCCGTGTGGCTGACTCTCCAGATCGAGTTCGATCCGTCGTCGCTCACCAGCAGCGAACCGTCCAAAGCCACCGTCACGCCCACCGGACGCCCCCACACGTTGCCATCCGGCAGCACAAAGCCGGTGAGAAAGTCTTCATACTCGCCGCTGGCGTGGCCGCTCTGGTGGAGCGGCACGCGGATCACTTCGTAGCCCACACGCACCGCCTTATTCCAGGAGCCGTGCTCGGAAGCGAAAATGTCTCCCTTGTAGTCTGCAGGAAACTGCTGGCCCTCATAGAACGCAAGTTCCAGCGATGCATTGTGCGGCTGCAGCAACACATCCGGTACGATCGCTTTGTCTTTCAACTCCGGATGCTTCCCCTGATGCCGCGGGTCCTGATGCGCCCCGATGTACCACCACGGCCAGCCGTAGAAACCGCCTTCCTGCACGTGCGTGATGTAGTCGGGAACCAGGTTGTCGCCCAGGGCGTCGCGCTCATTCACCGAGCACCAAAGCTCGCTGGTCTGCGGATTCACCGCAATCCCGCCGCCCGCATTGCGAATACCGTAGGCATACACGCTCAGTTTGCAGTTTGAGGGATCGCAGACAAGAATGTCGGCGCGGTCTTTTTCCCGAGGATGCGTGTCGGGGTCATCCACGTTCGATCCCGAGCCCACCGCAACAAACATTCTCTTGCCGTCCTGCGAGAATGCTACCGCCCGCGTCCAGTGCCCGGCTCCAGCCGGCAGATCGGCGATGTGTTGCGGCGCTCCGCTCGCCTTCAGATCGCCGCTGTGATAAGGAAAGCGAACAACCTCGCGCTCGCTGCCCACGTATAGCCACTGCGGGTCGGGGCCCGGAGGATAAAAAGCCAGGCCATACGGTTGTTTTAGACCGCTGGCAAAAATCGCCGACTGCTCGGGCTTGCCGTCGCCGGTCAGCCCGCGAAATACCCGGATTCGTCCGGGATCGCTCTCGGTAAGAAAAATGTCGCCGTTCGGAGCGGTGCGCAGTGTCCGGGGATTCTCGAGTCCAGCGGCGTACAGCTCAACTTTGAATCCGGCGGGCCCCACCGGCCACGCGTTTTCCGGCCGTGCCACCAGATCCGGACCGTTGTTCGCCGACTGCGTCGCATACGGCTGCGGTAGATCGTTCACCGTGATCTTGCGGACCGTTCCCGGCTTCTCGTAGCGGAAGTCGGTGAACGGCGGCGTGGGCTTCGGCCCCTTGAATGTCGAAGTGCCGAACGTTGAAGTGCTGGTATCGGGCGGGGGCGCGCTTGCTTCCTGCGCAGTCTGCGAGGCTTCCATCGACTTCACATAGGTGACAATCTGCCAGCGTTGCTTCGCTGGCAAGGCCGCCCATGAAGGCATCCCGTTATCCTTGTCGCCCCGCGTGATGAACCAGAACACTTCGCCCGGCGTAACGGAGTCGAGCTTCCCGACCACCAGAGACGGCACGTTTCCCGTGCCCTTGCCCAGTTTCCCGTGGCAAGACAAGCAATTCCGCGCATACAACCGCTTTCCAGCCTGCTCCGCCACA
>PMXH01000167.1 GCA_003165855.1 Acidobacteriaceae bacterium
ATGTCAAGCGTGACCAGCCGCTCAAATCCAAGATTCAGCGCCAATCCCCACCCAACCGCCAGCGCCAGAATCGCCACCCAGGGCGCGCGCGATTTCGGATGCAGCTTGCCAAAAACTTTCGGCAGCATGCCATCCTGCGCCATCGCCAGCGGCAGGCGCGAGTAGCTCATCACCAGGGCATTGAACATGCCAAACGCGCTGATCACACCTCCCAGCACCACGCCGATGCGCAGCAGTGGCCCGCCGAGCAGGCCGGCAATGTCCGCCCAGGAGCCGGTCTCCCAAGCGGTAGGCTTGAGTCCAGTCATCCACAAGGCAGCGAAGGGCAGCACATAACTCAGGGCTACAATCGCCACCGCAACCAGCATGGCCCGCGGATAAGTCCGCTGCGGCTTCTCCACTTCCGTGGCGATGGTCGAGGCGTTGTCCCAACCCATGTAGTTCCACATGCAGATGAGGAGGCCTCCAAGAATGTCTACGGTCGAAGTGGTCGGCTTGGTCACCGCGTTCGCAAGAGCGCCAATCTTAAACGGAGCGATGAGAACAATCGCCACGAACGGTGCCGACAGCGCGAAGAAAAGCCACAACGACGTCAGCGAAACCACCTTCACGCCGGCAATATTCAGCGCAGCACATGCGATCACCACCGCCAGTGCTACCCACCATCCCCGATTGCCCTCCTGGAACCAGGGGAACATGCGGGTCAGATAGGCCACGAACAGCGTGGGATAAATCGCCATGTCGAAAATGGACGCAACCAGCGAGAGCCAGGCTTCCTGAAATCCCCAGAAGTTGCCCATGGCGCGGCGCACCCAGGCGTAGTAGCCGCCTTCGTAAGGCAGCGCGCTCGAGAGCTCGCCGATCATGAAGGCCGTAGGCAGGCTCCAGAGCAGCGGCGTGAGCAGCAGAATCAGGATCGCGCGTCCGTAGCCGGCGCCGTGGACGATCTCCTCTGTGCCATAGGTTCCACCCGACACCATAAAGAAGGTAGCGGCGACCAGGGGCCAGAGGGTGAGGCGAACTAGACCTCTTCGAGCGGGTTTTTTCCGGTTGGGAACGGCGGTGAGCGGCTGGGGATTTTCGAGTTGTCGACGCGGGGCGCTAGCTGTTGCCAATTTCGATGTGTTCCTCCTCAAGCGACTCACTCTCAGCTACTCCGCAGCGGCTGGTAATTCCTAAAGCGTGCTCGAGCTTTCTGGTTTGGGTTAGATTCCAGAAATCACGCTGGAGTTAGTTCGCAGTGTAGAGATTACGGCATTTTTCAAATGATGCAAGAAAAATGTGGGGAAATTTCGCAAATTTTTGTCAAGCAGGCAGGTACGGAGGTAACCGCAGAAAACCTTAAACACAGGGGACACAGTGGAACACAGGGTAGAGCTACTTCTCCCAGTTCTTGCCGTCAACCATGCGCTTGATTCCGTCGCGCAAATGCAGGACGTAGAAATTAATCAGCAGACCGACCCCTATGCCGCTCAGCCGCATGTACGACAAAAGTTGTGCTTGGTTGACCGGATGAATTGCTTCAACGCTCTTCACCTCGACGATAACCAAGTTCTCGACAACCAGATCAATCCTGTATCCGAGCTCAATCTTCTCCCCGTCGAAAGCCACCGGGAGCCCGACTTGGCTGGCCACCTCAAGGCCGCGCTTTCTGAGTTCATGGGTCAGACAGCCTTGGTAAGCGCTTTCGAGCAGTCCTGGACCAAGAACCGAGTGAACATGCATTGCAGAAGAAACGATTGCGCCCGAAACTTGATTGACCCGCAACGAGTGAGAGGAGCAAACCTGAGTAGCCATCCAATCTACATAACACAAGAAGCAGGTCTACCCTGTGATCCCCTGCGTCCTCTGTGTTAAAGATTTTGGATTTGGTTCCGATCTGGACCGCTAGACCTTCTTCCAAAGCTCTTCCCGCGGATCTTCTGGATTTAGCTTGGCCAACTCCCGCAGTAGCTCTTTAGTCCGCTCGTCGCGCGGCATGGGCACGGTCACCGTGATCTCGACGATCTCATCCCCGCGCACTCCGTCCTTCGTAGCGGAGGGCACGCCCTTCTCGCGCAGCCGCAACTTTTGTCCCGACTGTGTCCCCGGAGGAATCTTCAGCAGCGCCCGTCCATCGATGGTAGGCACCTCGATCTTGGCGCCCAGCGCCGCTTCCGTGGCGCTGACCGGCACGGTCAGGTAGATGTCGTCCCCGTCGCGCCGGAAGACGGGATGCTCCCCGGTCCGGATAATCACGTACAGATCGCCAGCCGGACCACCGTGAGCCCCGGCGTTGCCCTTGCCGGCCAACCGGATGCGCTGCCCATCGCGTGTCCCCGCCTTGATTCGCACTTCCAACGGTTCGCTCCGGCTGACCGTGCCTTCGCCGTGGCACGTAGTACAGGTGGAAATGTTCTTGCCCGTTCCGTGACAGTGCGGGCACGCCACATTAAACTTCATCCGCCCGCCGGTCTGCGTGATCTGGCCAGTTCCGTCGCACTCCGGACACTTTCCCGGCGCTTCGCTGTAACCCTGCCCGTGGCACTGCGGGCAAACGTCCTGCCGGGAAATGTTAAGCCGCATTACTCCGCCACGAATGGCCGTCCAAAACGGTACGTTGACCTGGTATTCCAGGTCGCTGCCCGCTTCCGGTCCGGCTTCAGGCGCCGCGCCGCCGCGTCCCCCG
>PMXH01000276.1 GCA_003165855.1 Acidobacteriaceae bacterium
GGATAGAGCAGCGGTTTCCTAAACCGTTGGTCGGCGGTTCGACTCCGCCCGGGGCCCCCATCTGACTCCGCTGCTGACGTCTTCCTATCGCTGAACAATCTGATCTGCGCTGGATCACGATCGCGCATTTAATGTGTGCTCGCGGGGCCCGACTTTAGGCTGTTTCGAAGACCATTTTCGGAATCCAGAAGGGACCTTCCCGCAGCGGGAACCGCAGCGCTTCGAGACAAGCTTTCTCCTTGACCTCATGTTTCGAGGCAGCTAGCGTTTGAAAGTGAGTTGTGAAATGAAAGACAGCGACTGGCGCGGGGGGTGTTTCAGGCGGGGCGGACTATGTAGTTCGAGATCTTCCGTTCGAGCTTACCGAACGCTATGGCGGGGGCCACTGGGTCGAACTGGAGGATGGCGCAGACGATGAGGCGAAGCGAGGTTGTTGATTAAATGGGAACTCTAGTTGCAGGATTTTCGGAACCGGTTGCCGCGGTTTTCTTGCTGGCAGAGAATCGGCTGCTGCGCGAAGCCTTGTTGCGCATTCTGGCGAAGAAGCAATGATATCCAGGTGGTTGGGGCGGGATCGTACGGCCCGGATATATTGGAGCAGATTGTCGCGACGCGAGCCAACGTGGTAGTGCTCGATTCGGTCTCTCCTGTTCTGGCGGAACACAGTTTGGTGCGCGAACTGCATCAACTGAACCCTGCCATAAGTGTGGTGATGGTGGGAATGGAGGCCGAAGAGGCAGTTTTTCTTCGAGTGGTGCAGGCGGGCGCCGTAGGTTTCGTGCTCAAGGACGCTTCGGCAATCGAGGTCGCACGCACCATTCGCGCGGTTGCCGCAGGCGAAGCGATGTGTCCAGCCGCGCTTTCCCTAGCGCTATTTCAGTGGGTGGCGCGGCATAAACCCGTCATTCCGAGCTTGCATCTCAAGAGCAGCCTCGGCCTCAGCCGCAGGGAGCAACAGTTAGTAGGCTTGATCCAGCAGGGGCTCACCAATAAGGAAATGGCTAACCGGCTGAACCTCTCCGAACAAACCGTGAAGAACCACATGCACCGCATGCTGCGCAAGCTTGGGGCCCCGGACCGGCTTTCGATCGTCGAGGTCTGCCGCAACGAAGGTCTCAACGTTTAGCCACGCCGGCGGCACTCGGCATTTCTGTCCTTCGTCCTTGATCTTCATCGAGCATTCCCGGCCTAACTCGACGTGAACGTGTTGGGTGCAGCCACCGTTCTGGCAAACTCTCAGTGGAAATAGATTTCCAGTTGGCGGAAGGAGAACGACCGAAAATCCGGGATGACGGGATCCGCACCCGCCTCCTGGAGCAAGGGGGCTCGCCGCGCATCCGCCACTCCCAGGCACCGCAAGCCCGCGGCCCGGGCGGACTTTACGCCGGAAGCTGCATCCTCTACCGCCAGCAGACGCTCCGGTGATTCCTGCAGGCGCTCCGCGGCCAGCCGGTAGATGCCAGGATCAGGCTTTCCGGAAGGGACATCGTCGCCCGTCACAATCGTATGGAAACAGCATGCCAATCCCATTTCCTTGAGAGTCCCAAGGGCACGGCGCCGGCTGGCCGACGTCGCCACGGCGCTAGGGATGCCTGCCTCCGACAGATGACCCAGGAATTCAACGACACCGGGCATCGGTTGAACCGTATCGTTACGCTTTTGCAGCAACTCGTCCTTTCGGTTTCCATATTCGGCAATCTGCTCCGGAGCCAGTTTCCCCAGGAAGTGCTCCAGGATCTCCGCGCGCTTGTAGCCATCGAGGATAAAATCAAGTTCTTCGTCGCGGGTTTCTCTACCAACGCTTTCTAAGAAAGCCTTCCAGGCCAGGCGATGGGCCGGGTGGCTGTCGATGATCACTCCGTCCATATCGAACACAACGCCGCGCAACATGGTCAGATCAAGCCTCAGGAAATCCGGGCCAGGTGGTTTGCGCCCGCCGATAGTTCTCCATCGTGCCGATGTCGATGAGGTAGTCGCGTATCGGAAAGGCGATCATTCGGCCGGTGAGCCGCGGCAGCACATGGAAGCCAATGTCGGCAGGGGTGTCTGGCGGGATAATCTCCAGCATTTCCGGAGTGCCGATCATCAAGCCTGAGAA
This sequence comes from Acidobacteriaceae bacterium, assembly GCA_003165855.1. Classification (GTDB taxonomy): domain Bacteria; phylum Acidobacteriota; class Terriglobia; order Terriglobales; family Acidobacteriaceae; genus Sulfotelmatobacter. The sequence continues at coordinate 2,099 of PMXH01000276.1, forward strand.
CGCCCAATCGCCGCTGGGGTGGAAGGGCTTTTCCACGAAGCCCTCGATCACGCCATCTGCGTTGGTGGTGACAATGCCGCAGCGGCGGGGATCCGGAACCTGGTAGACGCCGAGAGTCGCTGCCGGCCGGCGATCCCGGTGTAACCGCAACATGCCTTCGAGATCGGCGCGGTTGAGCACGTCCGCATAGAACACCCAGAAAAGATCATCCGAGCCGATCCAATCGCGGTTCGCCCGCAAGGTTCCCGCGCTGCCCAGTAACTCCGCTTCTTCCACGATGCGTACGGGCGTGTCGGCCACATTCTGCCGCAAGAACTCGCGCACCGGTGCGGCATGGGCGTGGAGGTTAATCATGACCTCGTCGATCCCCAGACGCTTACAACACTGGAGCCAAAGGGCGAGAAT
>PMXH01000476.1 GCA_003165855.1 Acidobacteriaceae bacterium
TTGTACGGGCTAACACCTGTACCCAGGGTTCGAATCCCTGCCTCTCCGCCAGATTTCTCAATCCCAAGCACTTAGCGCCCCGGTTTGCGTACTGAAATCGCTCATCTGCTGCTTCTCGGTGGGCTTCTAGTGTCCCGTCGGGAAGAAATCGTTCAAGCGATTGCGGACTAGAGTTGTGGACTGAGAAACCAGCCATCACCAAGGTCCAGTCTGCGGGCTTGACTGTACTTCGAGATTCTCCGGTTTCTTCTTCGCGGCAAGATCCTTAAGGCGTTCCTGCTCCACCGCCCGCTCCATGAACGCGCAAAAGTTCCTGCCGAAGCCTTCTAAGTCGCCCCATATCGTTTCCTTGCTTGTCGCGACATCTTCGGCTTGCAGCAGTTCCGCTTGCAAACGTGAATTTCGCCCTCGATGGAGGTTCGTGAATGGTCGAAGAGGCGCAAAAGGCAGCATTAGAGCAGGTTTGGCAGTTCTACCGGCGGCCGCATTATGAGTACAGGGATCTGCAGGTGCTGACCCGCACCGCACCGCATTGGTCGAAATCCTCCGGCCGCCCCATTGTCTACTTCTCTTTCTGCAGGCGCTCGGGAAGGCTGGCAGCGCCAGCTACCGCTTGCGGCTCCGGAAGAGACTGAAGCTCGTGCTGAATCCATTCCAGGTTCGTGCTGTTATGGAAGGATGTGTTGAACTCTTGCAGAGTCTTATAGAGGACGACGGTGGTGCCCGCTGGCACAGCCGCTCGCAGCTTTTCTTTGGCAGGCTTTGGCGTATCAGACTCGAAGGTCGTCTGCTGAAGCCGAAACTCCTTCGCTTGAATCTTTGGCAGCCACTCGACCGGCTCAAGCGCGGCTGCTCTCTTCAAAAATTCCGGTTTCACGTACTCCGCCCGTTCGTCCTGCGGCACAAAAGGGGAGGTTGCCATCCAGATCGGCCAATCGCCCCATGGATCCAGCACATCGAGAACCTTAATCCGCGGATCGACAGCCGAAGCGAGGATCGCGATGCTTGCTCCCGACCCTTGCCCAAACATACCCACGCGGCTCGTATCCAGATCGCCGCGCGCGGTTAGATAAGTTAGCACCATCTGCACGTCGTGCGCCGAGGTCGCCAGACACTCCTGCAATTCGCTGAGGAACCATTCCTTCATCGGACGGTCGTGATAGCGATGTCCGGTAAGTGCTGAAACAAAGCCCACGGCGGCAAAGCCATCCTTGGTCAGGGCACTTTGAAAGATTTCACTCTTGAAAGCGTCCGTGTCCGCGGGATAACCGTAAAGATGCAAGATCACCGGAGGCTTCTTGACTCCCTTGGGCTTCATTACATAGAGGTCGAGCGGATCGCCCCATCGCCACTGTAGCTGGAGCAGTTCCACGGTGTAGCCCGGGTGTTCATCGACAAAGGGGCCGACGGGCGTAACGGGCTTCAGATGGCTGCTGCTCAATGCCGGTGAACTCCAGTCCTCGGTCACACCCGGGAACCGAGTGTCGTTTGGATCAGCTATCGGCGGAGATGCCCGTAATTGGCCGAGAGCGATGGGTGCCAAAGATAAGAGTGCGACTCCGAGAGCGAGCGTTCTAATGAATATGGACAGCCGCGGACTGTACATCTTTCCTCCAGATCAAAGAGGAAGGGCGGCCCGAGTGAAAGCGGTCCGCCCCTCCGTGATCAGCCGAAACGGAGTACGTCCGGCTAGATCCTTTTTACTGTCTTTCGACAGGACCCAGGTTCGAGTCCGCCGAGCTTTCGTTTTGGATCAGTTGTGTCTGCGCGGCCGTGGTGACGCCGATCAGGGTCGGGATAATGTAGCCGCCCATGTCGCCGCCTTTTTCTGGGCTGTTAACAGGGGTTCCTCCAAGAAGGGCTCCCGATCCGCTCTTCTGTTGGTAGTGCGAACGCACCAGTTTGAGACCCAGATCTGTAGTCCCAGTGACTGCCGCAGCCGGCACGTAGTCGGGAACCGCGTTGACAACGAAAATATTCGAGGCCTTCACGAGCGCCGCCGCGTTGGTTGCTCCAGTGCCATTAGAGATGAGCCGCTGCTCCGACCATGCGCGGTAAGTTCCGTTGCGAAGGGTCGGGAAAGAGAACCCGTTCTTCCAGATGTCGTGCTCCGAGCAGGGAAATGAACCAGCCCCACCGGCGCAAGTCGCAGGCAGATTCGCAGCGGCCGGCAAAGTGCCGGCAGTGGCAGGCTGTCCGGGATCCAGTGTCGATCCGTAGGTTTGGAAAATAGGATCGACCCCGTTCAACTGAACGTAACCGTAAGCGGTGTTGTTTGCGATCGAGCTCACGTTCCCGTAGCTGAAGAAGGTGTAGCCGATGCCGTCGTGGCCATAGTTCGCGCCCGAGTTCAAAACGGACTTCACTTCTTCGCCAGTACCAATGGCGCGATAGCGTGCGCCGGCGCCAGCCAGGCAAGTTCCTGCCTGTGCTTTCAGCGGGTTATTCACCGGAGCGTCCACGTGGGCTTCCTGACTCAGCCCAAGAACCGGATTGGGATAAACGGTGGGACGACGGAAAACGGTGGCCTCCGTGGTGTTCATGGTGCCAGAGAGGGGCTCGCGAAGATTGATGCTAATGGGTCCGGCCGGTAGACCGAAGGCACCGGCGTCACAGTCTGTGCCCGAGAACGCCTGTTGAAGTTGGATCTCGCTGGCGTTGGTCAAATTGGTGAGCTGACCCTTATCGCGCTCGATGACGAACACGATTGGGGCTGCGCCCACAGACACCACAGTGTATGTGGGGATCGTTGTATCACTAAAGGGATCCTTGCCGCTGATGTTGAACGCTAGAACGTTCGCAGCACCCGTGCTTCCGGGGTAGCCGCTCAATATTGGACTTCCTACTCCCTTACCCGTGGTCCCAATCGGGAACGCTGGGCAGGTGCCGGAGGCGTTATTGGCGTTGTATCCGAGCCCATCAAGTCCGTCGCTGGCGGATCCGCCCGCTGTGCCGGCTCCGAGGGCAGAATTCACACGACACACTACGAATGCTGCATCTTCCGGACGAATGTCCGTCGCCGCCACGCTGACAAGACTCCCAGACGTAAACAGAGCCTGGATGCTGGCCGGTAGATTCGTGTCTGCGCCCCACAGCGCGGTGGATATCTGTCCCGCACCCGCAGCCGACAGAGTAGCGGCAGAGCCGTTCACGTTGCAGTGAGGTTGAGCGAAGTAGCACCGGTCTCCGACGACGGAGTCGACTTTATCGAACACCCAGACGTTGGGAACGGTGGCGCTATCCCAAACAACCCAGAGTGTGCCGGCGTCGTTGTTCACGGGCGTTGGCCTAGTGTCCGTCAGGTTGACGGCATTGGAAGCGCTTGTCCAATGGAAGGTCGCGCCGCCGCCAGTCACGATGCTGGTCCCGTTGTTGTACGCGCCCAAGGCCAGCGTCTGCCACAAGGCCGAAGAGCCCGCAATAACTACTTTAAGAGTTTGAGCGTGTACCTGAGGTACGATGCCCACGATCGCGGCCAAGACCAGCCCCGCGACAAGTGATTTTCTGCTCGACATGATTGATTCCTTTCTCATGGTTGCGACCATTACTACGTAACGTGAGGCATTGCGCCACACGCAGACAGAAGACCTTCCCGCAAGTTCCCAGCACTTTCCCGTGCCTATTCAGTTAGTCGGCGTGCCGCCGAGCCCACATACCAACTCGACAAAAGGAAGCTGTATTTCAGGCCGGAGTGTATCCACTCATTGTTAAGGGTCTGTGACAAGTTAGTGAAAAGTTCTTAACAGTGGTTCCGTGTCTGCTGAAGCGCTCTCGCGACGATTGGGGTTGTTGTTTCACCAAGACGCCGTGGTCGTGCGCGGAGGCGGAGATGCGAATGGTGCGTTGGCGTTGCAGTGGGACCCCGCAATGCGCGGCTATATGGATTAGGTCTAGATTAAGAAAACGGTTCGATGAAATTTCACATACCATTAACCTTGCAGCATTGACCCGCCGTTACAATCCCCTCTTTCGCCGCATTGCCTTCAACAAATCTTGCCCGGAGCAACGAGTGTGAAACTGTTTGCGCCCTGCCGCTTTGCGCGCTTCTTCAGCGTGCTGACCCTCCTGTTCGCAGGGTTGTCGATCAGTGTCGCTCAAGAGCAACCGAATCCGGCGGCACCTACGGGCACCATCAACGGGACGGTGACCGATCAGACCCAGGCAGTAGTAACAGGCGCAAAAGTACTGCTGACAAATCAGGCCGGAGAGAAACTTGAAACCCAAGTCAACGAGAAGGGCATATATTCCTTCGCCGGACTTAAGCCGGGGACTTACACGCTGACCGTGACGGCTCCAAATTTCGCTTTGAAAACCTTTGACTACATCACACTCTCTGCGGGTCTCGAATTAACGCTGGACGCCACACTGGAGCCAGCTAGCGAGAAAACCGAAGTAAACGTCGAGTCCGGCAATGTGGGTCAGGTCGAGACCGAGAGCGCCTCTGTTTCCGGAACCATCACACAAAAAGAGGTCGTGTCGATTGGACTCAACGGCCGCAATTTCACGCAACTGATCGCACTCGCGCCCGGAGTGAGCAATCAGACCGGCCAGGACGAAGCTAAGGTGGGAGTCGTGGGCAGCGTGAAGTACAGCGTTAATGGAGGCCGCGTCGAGTACAACACTTTTGAGGTGGACGGCAGCGACGTGCTGAACACCGGCCTGAACGGCGCCTCAAGCACCCTTATGGTTTACCCCAGCCTGGACGCAATTCAAGAAGTGAAGGTGCTTACGTCCAACTACGGTGCCCAGTTTGGGCGTACGGCATCCGGGACAGTACAGGTGACGACTAAGTCCGGAACCGCCAAGCTGCACGGCAACCTCTACGAATTCATCCGTAACGAAGCGTTTAACGCGCGAAATTACTTCGACATCGTATATACGACTCCACCTGCTCCCGGGCAAATTGTTGGGCCAACCTTTGGAGGCAAGGCTCCGCTCTATCGCCGGCAGGATTTCGGGGGCACAATCGGCGGGCCGCTAACCATCCCTGGTGTTTACAACCCCAAGAAGGACAAGACCTTTTTCTTTTTCTCGGAAGAATTCCGTCTGGAGAAAACTCCCACGGAATACAACCAGGCGGTGCCGGACCTCAAAGAGCGTGGCCTGATCCTGACGCCGCAAGGCGTGCAGCAGAACCTGCAAGTGGCCACCACGGGGGTGGTTTACCAGGACTTCGATTTTAGTGATGTGTGCCCACTGGGCGGGGGCAACTTTGTCCGTCAGCAATTCCCGGACTGTCCGTCGTTGCCCGCGCAGGGCCAACCCGGCGTTCTCCAGGCTCTGAACCATCTGCAAATGCCCGCCGACCCCATTGGCACTGAATCGACTACCAGCGTGGATAAGAACGCGTTGGCGATTTTGAACTCGAACCTGATACCGCTGCCCAATGCTCCATACGGCTGCAACTTCAGCCTGCCCAATCTCAACGCCACTCTCGGCAACCTCGACCCGACCGATCCCAACCATTGTTACAACGCTTCGGTGTCGCCTTCGACCTACTGGCGTGAGGAATTGTTTCGCATTGATCATCGATTGACCACAAACATCAAGTTGTCGTTTCGCTACGTTCACGATGCGTGGAATACGTCGGTGTTGACGCCCCAGTGGGGCGTTGTGCGCAACACATTCCCTACCGTGCAGAACAGCTTCTTCGGGCCGGGCACAAGCCTGGTGGCGCGCCTTACGCACACGATATCGCCGACACTGCTGAACGATTCGGTCATCAGCTACGTGAATTCGAATATTACGTTGGCGGACAAGAACGGGCCGGGGGGTGCCCAGTTCCAGCGCAATCCCACACTGGATCAGCCGCTCGTCCCTGACTCATCAGCTCCGGGACAGTGTAATCCCGCCCTCAGCGTCGATCCCGCAACTGGTTTTCCGCAATGCGCTATCGGTTACATTTTCAATAACGCTTTTGGCGGCAAGATGCCGGGAGTCAACTTTCTCGGCACCAATGCCGCATACGGAGGTGAGGGCTTTGCCGCCGATCCTTCTTACATGCCCTGGAGCCATACCAATCCAACCTACTCCGTGCGCGATGACGTGGGGAAAGCGGTTGGCAAACATACGCTGCAGTTCGGGGCGCAATACGTATACTCCCAGCGCAATCAAACCAATAATGCGATCGGCGCGGCATCTGGCGACTTGCAGGGTCTTTTGACCTTCAGCAATCTTGCGCACAGTACGGGAAATGCCTTCGCTGATTTCCTGGTCGAATCGTCCGAGAATGCGAATCGAACTCCGACTGGCTTCATTCAGAGCTTTACTCAGGATTCCGCCCAGCACCGCTACTATCAACGCTACCAAATCGCCGAGCCTTACTTTCAGGACGACTGGAAGGCAACCAGTCGCCTCACCTTTAACCTGGGTTTGAGAGTCAGTCTGTTTGGTACTTATAGCGAGAAGAACCAAAACGCGTGGAACTGGGAAGCTTCGCGATTCAACGCAACGCGCTTCGCAGTGGACCCGGTGTATGGGGTGCTTCTGGATAAAACTGCTGGGTCGGCTCCGGTGTCGTTCAACCCGGCCACGTTCCAATTGGATCCGGGCGTTGTGAGCGACTTGGGACTGGTTCAGTGCGGCGCGAACGGCACACCTGCAGGTTGCATGCAGGGGCATCTGTTCAATCCAGCTCCGCGAGTTGGTTTTGCCTGGGACCCTTGGGGCGACGGCAGGACGTCAATCCGCGGCGGCTACGGCATCTTTTTTGAGCATGGCACCGGCAACGAAGCCAACACCGGTTCTCTCGAGGCTAGCGCCCCGCTTGTCCTCAGCATGACACAACCGCTTCCCGTCAACTATGCGTGCATTGGTAACGTTGGCTATGGTTCTGCGTTCGATCCCGCGAATAGCGCTTGTGCAAGCGCCCTGAGTTCGTCGACTTCCGTGCCTGTGGCCGGCTCCGTCTTTCCTCTGGACGTCACCTCGATTCCGACCAAGGCGGTTTGGTCCTATGCTCAGCAGTGGAGTTTTGGAATTCAGCGAGAACTCTCCAGGGCGGTTGTACTAAACCTTGCCTACGTAGGAAGCAAGGGGACGCACTTGACGGTGGAGCGTCAACTCAATCAGTTGGTTCCTCTGCCGCCGAGCGAAAATCCCTTCGGCCCGAACGAGCCACTGACCATCGCGGATTGCACCGTTCCTGCGCCGGGAATCAACACGAACCCGGGAGACGGAACCACCCCGTTCTCGCTTCAGAATGGCACGCAGGTAACGCCGCAAAACCCCGCCTACATGTATTTGCAGGCAGCGTGCACGAACCCAAACATACCCAACGTCAACTCTCTGCCCGGACGACCCTACTCCGGTCTGGGAAAGGTGCTCTCGCTGCAGAACGTAGCCGATTCGACCTACAACGCGTTTCAGGCTACGCTGCGACACACCAGCGGCCCGCTCACGGTTGGAGTTTCATATTCTTACAGCCACTCGATCGATGATGCTTCGGACCGAAGTGATCCGGTTCTGGTCAATTCTTACGACCTGCGCGAGAACCGGGCAAGCTCGAATTTTGACCAGCGTCATCTGCTCAACATCAGCTATGTGTATCGCCTGCCCAGGAATTTCCCTCGACGCTTCTACGATTGGCTCGGCGAACGCGAAACGAAGGGTGACGCAGCCCCCTCGGCCCACTGCTGCTCACGCCTGGCGAATCAACTGCTCGACGGCTGGGAGATTTCCGGGGTAACGATTGTTCAATCAGGCACACCGTTCACGGTGATCAACAGCGCCGGCAACACCGGCATATCACTCACCGACAACGCGGGGGTTTCCAGCGGGCTCGGCATCGCAGCCTCCTACCCCGACGTTGTCCATGGATTGCGCTCGCCCGGCAACAATTCGCAAAGCTTTGGTCCGCTCATCGACAGCCCCTCGCAGTTCGTAGCGCCGCGGGGGCTCACCTTCGGGGATGCTGGCCGGAACTTCCTGAATAATCCGGGACGGACGAACTTCGACATGTCGGTGCTGAAACATTTCAAGATTCGGGAATCCAGCGAAGTTGAGTTCCGTGCTGAGGCCTTCAACATTTTCAATCACACTCAGTTCCGGATCTACGATCCCGATAATCCAGGCAGCAGTGGAAATAACATTGTCAGTTGCTATGCCGGCCCATTGTATTCGGCTGGGTTTGAGGGTAGTGGAGCGAATTGCGTCACCGGGGCTTCCTTTCTGCACCCGCTGGATTCGCATCGGCCCCGCACCTTGCAGTTTGGTCTCAAGCTAGCCTTCTAGGACGTGGAAATGACATGGAGATAACCGTTAAAGGTAGGGCCTCCTATCGGGCGAATCGCGAACTGCGAACCGCTCTTCTCTCTTCGTGCGGAGGGAATGTAAAGAGTCTTTGGATCTTGCTGCTGGCCGGCACAATAATGCTCTCGGCGTGTAGTAGCAGTAGTTCCGGCGCCCCCGGCGGCTCGCAAAACACTGCGTCGCTTTCGGGCAACTGGCAGTTCACGGTGGCGAGTCCGTCCGATCAGTCTTTCATAGGGGGCCTGCAAGGCGGCTTTCTTCTGCAAACGAGTGGCTCCGTGACCGGGGGCGCGGTTTACTCCATCTCATTGCCTCCGGCCGAAGGTGGCGGAAACCCGACGTTGTGCAACGGCGGATCTTCTCCGATAACCGGAACACTCAGCGGCCAGAGTGTAACCCTCACTGCGGTAGCCGGCTCACAAACTTTTACGTTCACCGGAACGCTGAGTTCCAATAAGTCGACAATGTCGGGCAAGTATTCCTCGACCGCCGGCTCGATGGTCAACGGTGCGCCTTGCGGCACTGCTCAAACTGGACTGCAATGGAGCGCAATTTCCGTGCCGCCGCTCACGGGACCAATCCAAGGCAGCTTTCACAGCACTGGCGGTGCCGCGGGTCTGACCAACCAGGATTTCGCGGTATTGGGGCTACTTACCCAGGGACCGAACATCGGAGCCAGCAACGCGACCATCACCGGCAATTTGGATTTCATAAACCAATCGACCAACCTAAGCGACTACCCCTGTTTCAGTACAGCGTTGGTTAACGGTCAAGTCAGCGGTAACACCGTAATTCTGCAGATCATGGGGACGAACGGATCGAATCTCGGTCAGATCGGGGGAACGTCCGGCTCCGGTGTCAACACCGTCACTTTCGATTCCACGCCGAACGGATACGTTCTGCACTCGCTCGTCTCTCCAGCATACGCAGTGAACTCGAAAGCCTGCCCGGGCGCCAGTCTCGGCAACGCCGGGGATGCAGGAAGTATGTGTCTGGCGCTGGGCAATGGAACTGCTTGCCAGCAACCCATTACCCTGTCACCAGCCGTCCTCACATTTCCCTCTCAATTGCTGGGATCGACTCCGACGACGCAGACCATCACGCTTGCAAACAACGATCTTTCAGGTTCCACGCTGAACGGTTTGACGTTGAACTGGTTGGTAAATAATGGCCTCTTCGACAACGGCGCTCCCAGCGATTTCAACGGTTTGCCCAATTTTGCGGAGCAGGACACATGCGCTCCTTCGCTGGGGTCAAGCTTCTCGCTCGGTCCAGGACAGTCCTGCTCTATCAATGTCACCTTTACCCCTCAGGAAAGCTGTCCCTGGCTGCCGTTCGGAAATCCACCGTCCGTGTCGGGAGCTCCGCCGGCCGACTGTCCGTTTCCTCTAGCAGCAATCTTGACCGTAAACAGCCCTGTGAGCGCGGACAACAACACGGCATTTGCCGTGCCCATCACGGGTCTCGGGGCCAGCACGATCGAACCATCCACTCCAGAAATCGATTTCGGCGCGGAAGCGCTCTCGGAATCGAGCCTGCCGCATTCCCTTTCGTTCACCAACCTTAGCGGAAATCCTGTCCAAATTCTGGATTTTGCTCCGTGCCTGAATCCATCGAAGGGACATCTCACTCTGCCGCACCCGTTACAGGAAACCAGTCTCGTAGGCGGCTTGCAAGTAGTTAGCAACGGGCTCGCCAGTATCGGGAACATCGGCGTTGCGGCCAGCGATTCCACCATCACTTACAACTGCGACAATGACTCGGGTACCTTGCAACCAAACTTCCAGATGTCTTCGGAAACCTGCATGGGACTCTTGCTTGCTCCTCAACAAACGTGCAGCTTGCAGGTTACTTATGTCCCGCAGCCGAATACCAACCTGAGTGCCGGTCTGGATTATTTTCTGGAACTGAATACGCTGCAGTGCAGTTCCGCGGACGGAGTGACGTCCAACTGCGAAATCGATAGCGGACGTTTCCCGGTGGAGTTGAAAGCGAATCCACCGAGCCCACTAAGAATGTCTCCGAGCGCCGGATTGGATTTTGGGAGCCTGCCGTTGGGCCAGCCGAGCCTTCCGCAGACGGTTACGCTGCTCAATGATGCGACCGTGCCGAATCCGGTGACTGTAGACTTCGTCGGTAAGGTGGTTGTGCAGGGTAACTATACCGAGACGGACAATTGCCCATTCAGTCTTGCCCCCGGTAGCAGTTGTGTTCTGACCTTAACCTTTATCCCTACAGCACTCGGTTTCGATTCGGGGACGGTCACCATCAATTACACGCCGGAACCCAGCGGTGGTCCGCAAACCATATACCTGCGAGGTACGGGGCAATGAACTGCAACGCGAGTTGGTCTTTGGCTTCGAGCTGGCAGGCGAGTTCGAGAGCTAATTCGGTGGCACCTATGCTCACGCAACTCAACTCAAGGAGGTTGGCAGTGGCAACCAGACAATGGATTTTGTTTCCTCTACTCGCGGCGACGATTTCCGTGATGGCCGGATGCAGCAGCACTGCGAATATACAAAATCCTCCGGCGCCAGCTGCGACGCCGGTCGCCATCGCTTTTCAGCCCCTGCCGCCGGCATCGGTTCTTGTCAACGCCACTAGTAGTTTCACGGCCGTTATCAGCAACGACCCTAGCAATAGCGGAGTGGATTGGTCGGTGCAATGCCAAAATCCCGGCAACTGCGGCACGCTCAGCGCTCCGCACACCCCCAGCGGCCAGGCGACGATGTATACGCCACCCTCGACTCTTACGGGAAATAACCAGCCCGTCACCATTTTGGCCTTCGCGACTGCGGATCACACAAAGAATGTCGTCGCCGGGCTGGTCGTTACTGCTTTCGGAGGCAATCTAAAGGGTACTTATGTTCTGCAAGCTCAAGGACTTGATTCAAGTCTCAACCCCTACCAGTTTGCCGGTGTAATCGTCCTCGATGGCAACGGAGGAGTCTCGTCTGGTGAGCAAACTGTCAACTTCTTCGATCCAAATCCGAATGTGGGCGCTTTCATCTCCAAGCCAGACGTGGTTACCGGAGGCAGCTATTTCCTCGGGCCTGATGGACGCGGAACGATTAACATCAACACTAACGACGCGGACCTTGGTACCAACGGAACAGAGATGTTTAGTTTCGTGTTCCTCTCCAGTTCCCAAACTCTCATTACCGCACTTCCGACATCGACCCTCTCTGTCTCCGCTACCGGAACCATGGATTTGCAGAGCAGCACCGTCGCTACTCCCTCGGCTGGCTATACCTTCGTAGTGAGCGGCACTGATTTTGCGTCGGGGTTGCCCACAGCCTTCGGTGGCATTCTTAACATTGATTCGCCTAACAACATTTCTGGACCAGGCAGCGTGACCGATCAGAACTTCGACGGGACTTTGACCATCGGGGTGACAATTACCGGCACAATCTCCAATCCCGATTCGTTCGGTGCCGTCACACTGAACCTGGCTGTGCCGGACTTTCCCTCGACTACCAGCTACCAGTTCACCGGCTATATCGTGGACGCAATACACATAAAACTGATTGAGAGTGACAACCCATTCGGCACTGGCGGCGTCGGTTCGACCGCCGGACTCGCCATCGGTCAAGGATCTGCCACCGGCACCTTTGGCGGTAACACCTCGTTCTCCGGGACGTATGTGTTCGGCGTCCTTGGGCAAGATCTCAGTGCATCGTCGCCCTCCAGCTTGACTTCGGTCGGCGTGTTCACCGCCGATGGCAGCGGTGACTTGGCCAATGGGCTCACAGACACGCTTCTGCAGGCGAACGGCGCTCAGGGCACAGCGGGTTCGCAGATCAGCGCAGCATTCGGTGGATCCTATATCGTCGGCACCCACCCCGGGACCGGCCGGGTCCGCTCAATTTTTAGCGACTTTCTACCTTCCCCGATAGACGGCTTTCACCCTCAGTTCTTTTTTTATCTCGCCGGTAATGGAAACCCGGCGCTGGTTCTCGCCTCGGGAGACGCCAACTACACATTTCTCGGAGCCGGAATAGCATACCCGCAAGCGGCTGCGCCTCTCACCTTCAGCGGCACGTACGGGTTTTCAATCTTCCAGCAGAACGGGAGCGAAAATGAAGGCACCGGCCCAATGACTGCCAATTCGTCTTCCGGTACCTTATCTGGCTCTGCGGATATCAACGTTGGAGCTTCTTCGACCTCATTCGACAACCTCTTCACAGGCACTTTCGCGGTTCCGGGCTCCAACGGAAGTTTCGCCGGCGCTTTCACGGGCCAAGCTTTCGAGTTCTCGCCGTTCGCGGCCGACTATTACATTGTTGATCCCGGTCACGGCTTCTTCGTCGAGACGGACTTGGTGAATCCGAATTCTGCCTCGGGAGTCGTATCTTTCGGCTACTATGCCGCGCGGACGCCGGTGTGCGTCGGCTGTCCGTAGCGCATCACGTCATAGGCAGCGCGTGACCAATCGTCGCGGCGGCGAGAACGACTTTGATCTTAATCTCGGTGAGCGAAATCGCGATTTTGCGACGGTTACGCCATCGTTCAGTTGTCCGAGGGCAACAGGAGTTGCCGTTTCGGCTCGCTTTCCGCCAAAGGTACACGACGGGCCAGACTCCGCAGCATCGGATCTGTNNCTGAAGTTCTCTCCTCTTAGCGAACTACAACCCTACAACCTTTAAGGAGGTTGATATGTTTGCACGCAATGTCACGTTCCATCTGAAGTCGAATATGCTGTCCGATTACACGCGAGCTTTTGAAAAAGACGTCCTGCCTTTGCTTCGTAAGCAGAATGGTTTTAAGGACGAGATCACTTTCTGCGGCCAGGGCGGAATCGATGTGACCGCGATCAGTATTTGGGAAAACAAGAAAGATGCCGACAACTACAACACCAGTACCTATCCGCAAGTGTTGAAGACGCTGGCAAGATTTATCGAGGGAACGCCCCAGGTTCACACCTCTGACGTTGTCGCCTCGACCCTTCAGCAGCACCAACTCGTGACCGCGTAAGAGACACTCTGAGTTGGTTAGACGCGAGAAGGGCGGAGTTACGTCCGCCCTTCTCGCGCCATCTGGCTTCACACACTTCTGCTGCTTCGCATAGGTCTTCCGCTTTCCCCCGTCGCAGGTTTCGGCTAACGGCGCCGCTTTCCGCTCTCAGTGTGGCACGAAGCTCGAATCGCGATGTCCCAACCCCCAGTCCGGTGCAGTCCTCCCCGGTGGCGAGAACTTCTGCGCAAAGTCCGTCACACACCCTTAACCACCGCAGCTGCAGTTCCCGGCGCTGTCAAGCGAGAGGAAACGGCCTTGACGGGACTCGCATTGACGGGCTGTCGAAGCATTAAAGTTCCCTCCCGAAGCGCCGATTTAAGAATAAGAACAACGATTATGCCCTTAACCCTGGACCAAGGCGAAGCTGTGTGTCTTATCCGGCTGAAGGGCGAGATCGACATTACTACCGCGGCAGATCTGAAGAACCTTCTGCTCCGGGCACTGGCCTCCGGAAAAGACATGTGTGTGGACCTGGAACGCGCGACCGAACTGGACGTTACCGCGTTGCAGTTGCTTTGGGCGGCTGACCGCGAAGCCAGAGGATCGGGCAGGAGTCTCAAGCTGGCGGGGCCGGTTCCAGCAGAGCTCCTGGCTGCCGTGAACAATGCGGGTTTTGAGAGCTTTCCCATAGGAAGTGCTCGAGAGTAAGTCACCGAGTGGTTCATGGCAAACGAGCAGACGATCGACAAGTTCAAACAAGCCTTCCTGGAAGAGGCGCGTGAGATCCTGGTCGAACTGGAGTCTGCGCTCCTGGCGCTTAACGAGAATCCGAACGACACCGAACTTATGGGGCGCGCTTTCCGCGCGCTGCATACCATCAAGGGTTCCGGGGCGATGTTTGGCTTTGACGAATTGGCCCGGTTCAGTCACAACCTCGAAAACGCTTTCGACGAAGTTCGCAATGGACGGCTCAAGGTTACCGCTGAGCTGATTAACCTCTCGCTGGCGGCGCTCGATCAGATCAAAGCCATGTTGGAGGAGGCCAGCGGGCGGGGCACGGCGGACAGCGGCGTATCCGCCGAGATCCTGGCGAAGTTGCGGCGGCTGACCGGGAAGTCCGATACCCACCATGCCGCCACCGAGGCGGCGCCATCGTCATCCCCATCATCCCCGCTCGCGGCATCTCCCGCGGCCGCCGTGGGCGCAGCCCGCGACTGGCAAATCCGCTTTTCCCCAGGAAGCGATCTGTTGCGCACCGGCACCAATCCGCTGCTGCTGCTGCGCGAACTGAAGCAGATGGGAAGCCTGCGGACCAAGGCGAGTATGGCGGCGATTCCGCCGATCGGCGAGTTGGATCCGGAGCGCTGCTACCTGCGATGGGAAATGGTTCTTACCACTTCATCCTCCCGCGAGGCGATCTCCGACGTCTTCATTTTCGTGGCCGACAGTTGTGAGCTGACGATCGAGCCAGTGATCGAGCCGGGGGCGGCCGAGCCGGCGCTGGAAATGCCGGCTGGAGCAAAGCCGGAAATAACGGTCGCGCCCGCGGCGGCGGACCAAGCCTTGATCCCGGACGCCGTAGCGGCAAAGCCCGCGGAAAAGAAACCCCCTCCCTGGGGACGCCGCGCCTCGGATACGCCCGACAATGCATCCAGCATTCGCGTTCCCGCCGCCAAGCTGGACCAGTTCGTCGATCTCGTGGGCGAGCTGGTAACCATGCAAGCCCGGCTGGGTGAGATCGCCGCTCGCCACGAGGATGCGGAGGTGGCGACGGTATCGGAAGAAATCGAGCGGCTGACCACGGCGTTGCGGGAGAGTTCCATCAGCATCCGCATGCTGCCCATTCGAGCCACCTTCGAACGGTTCCGCAGGCTGGTTCACGACCTGGCGCGGGATTTGCACAAAGAGGTCGAACTCACCATGGAGGGCGCCGATACCGAACTCGATAAGAGCGTGATCGACGAGCTGAACGATCCGCTGATGCATCTCATCCGCAACAGCATGGATCACGGCATCGAGCCGGCCGACCGCCGTCTGGCGGACGGCAAACGTCCCAGCGCGACCATCCACCTTTCCGCGCAGCACTCCGGGGCCAGCGTTCTGATCCGTGTGGCGGACGATGGCGGCGGCATCAATGCCGAAGCGGTTCGCGCGCGCGCGATAGAAAAAGGTCTGGCGGCCGCGGACGCGCAGCTTAGCGAGAACGAAATCTTCAACTTTATCTTGGCACCCGGCTTTTCCACGGCGAAGCAGATCACCGATGTGTCCGGCCGGGGAGTGGGCATGGACGTGGTCCGGCGCAAGGTGGAGGCTTTACGCGGAACGATCGACATCACCAGCAAGGCCGGCAGCGGAACCACGGTTACCCTGCGCCTCCCACTCACCCTGGCCATCATTGACGGGCTGCTGGTCCGGGTCGGGGAAGCCCATTTTGTGCTGCCGCTCGCCACCACTCTGGAATGCATCGAGTTGACGCGGCAAGACATCGAGAAGGCCAACGGCAAGCATGTGGCCTATGTGCGCGGGGAGATCATCCCCTATATCCGCCTCCGGGAATACTTCAACATTAAGACCGCACAGCCGGAGCGCGAGCAAATTTTGGTGGCCGAGACCGAAGACGGGCACTACGGTTTTGTCGTCGACCAGGTGCTCGGAGATCACCAGACGGTGATTAAGAATCTGGGCCGGTTTTACCGGCACGTCGAACTGATCTCCGGCGCCACTATTCTCGGGAACGGAAGCGTGGCGTTGATTCTGGATCCGCACCGGTTGGTGCGGGAGGCGCTCCGAAGCACGGCGGGCTCACGCTCGGATGGACGCACGGCGGCGCGGTCGCGCGCCAAAGGAGCGGCGGTGTAGGAACACACACAATAAGCACAAGTTCGTCCGGGTTTGTGACCACCGGGTCCGTCGGGGGGNNAAGGAGTCAGAAGTCATGCCAACTAAAGTTGTACACGAAAGCCGAAAGTTGCAGGGGAACGGTGGGAACGGGCATAGTGCCGGCGGCCGGTCAGGCGGTGCGCAAAAATCGGGGGACGGCAAGGTGCTGCTGGTCTCGCAGGAGATCATGCGCTTGCTGGACGCGTCCCGGGATGGCCGTCTCACTGAGCGCGGCCGGGTCGAGCAGTTCGATGGGGTCCATCGCGAAATCGTGCAGGGCATCAACGAAATGCTGGACGCGATTCTGGTGCCGATTGGCGAGGGCAATCGCATCCTCGCTCAAATCTCCAACGGCAAGATCGACGAGCTGATTGCCCAGACCTACAAGGG